>NZ_QHJY01000027.1 GCF_003185805.1 Caulobacter sp. D5 | reverse complement strand
CATCCTCAGACCGTCACGGATGTCTCCGAACACCTGTCACGGATGTCCCCGGTCTGAACAATAGGGAGAGGGAGGGGCCCGCGCGAAGCGTGGGAGGGTGAGGGGTTACGAGGCTTGACGTCGTGCCGGCACGCCGTCTTCCGTCCCTAATCCCTCATCCGGCGCTTCGCGCCACCTTCTCCCTATGGGAGAAGGGGTTTTGATACGTGATCCACAAAGGCCGGCAGCTCGGCTATCGAAGCCAGTTCCACGTAGCGCGGGTGGTTCTGCGGCGCTTCGGCCGCCTCGTGCGCCCAGACCAGCGGGTAGGGGATCAAGGCCCCCCAGGCGCCGGCCTCCAGCGCCGGCAGGATGTCGGACCGCATCGAGTTGCCGGCCATCAGGGCCTGATGCGCGCCGGTGCCGTAGCGCTCGAACACCCGGCGATAGGTGCCGGCGTCCTTCTCCGAGACGATCTCGACGGCGGCGAACAGGTCGCCGAGCCCCGAGGCGGCCAGCTTCTGCTCCTGGTGCAGCAAGTCGCCCTTTGTGATCAGGATCAGGCGGTAGCGCTTGGAAAGCTCGGCCAGGGCCTTCTCGACGCCGGGCAGGGGCTCGACCGGCTCGGTCAGCATCTCGCGGCCGACGGCCAGGATCTCGCGGATCACCCGGGTGGAGACCGCGCCGTCCGTCAGGTCCAGCGCGGTCTCGATCATCGACAGGGTGAAGCCCTTGGCCCCGTAGCCGTAGACCCGAAGGTTCTTCTTCTCGGTCACGGCCAGCTGGGCGTTGATCCGCTCCTCGTCGCCGAATTCCGCCAGCAGTTCGACGAACCGCTGGTGCGACAGGCGGAACAGGGTCTCGCAGTGCCAGAGGGTGTCGTCGGCGTCGACGCCGACCGTGGTGATGAGGCTCATGCCCCCTGATACATCACCCCAGGATCGACATCACCCCAGGGTTCGCTTGTAGAGGTCCAGCAGGTTGGCCCAGGCCGTTTCGGCGGCGGTCTCGTTGTAGACCTGGCTGCCCTTGACCGTCCAACCGTGGGCGGCGCCGGCGAAGACCTCGACCTTGGCCGGGCGCTTGGCTTCGGCGAAGGCGGCCTTCAGCTTGTCCTTGGTCTCCGGCTCCTTCTGATCGTCGTTGTCGGCGATCTCGATCAGGAACTCGGCGTGGGTCTTGGGGATCAGCAGGTGCGGGCTGGTCGGCTGGTCGGTGACCAGGCCCCCGCCGTGGAAGCTGGCGACGGCGGCGATGCGGCCCGGCGCGGCGGCGGCCGTGCGGAAGGCCAGCGGGCCGCCCATGCAGTAGCCCTGCACCCCGACCTTCCTGGTCTTGTCGGTCTCCTTCTGGGCGTCGAGGAAGGCGACATAGGCCAGGGCGTCCTTGTCGGTCCCCTCGGGGGTGACGGTGGCGCGCAGCGGCGTGATCTTGGCGCGGTCTTCGGGATTGGCGAAGTTGAACGTCCCCTCGACCACCGGCGCCTTCTTGACCCGGTAATAGAGGTTGGGGACCAGCACGACATAGCCCTGGGCGGCCAGGCGGCGGCCCATGTCGCGGAAGACGGGGCGCAGGCTCATGACGTCGGGCCAGATCAGCACGGCGGGCCATTTGCCCTTGCCGGCCGGCTTGAACAGGGCCGCGTCGGCCTCGCCGTCGGGCGTCTTGATGGTGACGTCGGTCTCCACGACCTTGTCGTCCGCGCGGGCGGCGGTGGCGACGAGGCCCCCCGCAGCGGCGGTCATCAGGCCGAAGGCGCGGCGCGAGACGCGCGGGTCATGGACAAGGCCTTGGTGGATGTCGTCGTCGCACATCGCGCGGGCTCCTTCGCAACTGAGAGGCGCCCGCACGGTGCACGACCTGAGCCCGAAGGCAATCAGCCGGACCCGTTTAAGTTCAGAAGCTGAGGATTACGAATAGGGCGCCGCTGGCGACGATGCCGGCGCTCAGCACCAGGCCGAGGGCCTGACCCGCCAGGCTCTGACCGGGGAGGCGCGACCAGGCGATCTTCGACGCGCGCGCGGCGGCGACGGTGCGATCGTGGACGGCGACGGTCATGGCTCTGGTCTCCTCGTTTACGCCCAAGCTTGTGGGGCCTGACGAGTTAACGACCGTGAACCGCCGAACGATCCAGGCGTGCGACCGATTGAACCAGGGTGCGCCTAATGGGTCACACCATGCCCGCTCGGCCACTCGTCCAGGGGCGGGCGCGGGGGCGGTTTGGCGCAGACGGCATGGGCCTTGTTGATCCGCCGCAGCGAAGCCGGGAAGCGGTGCAGCTTGCTGTCGGGCCGGATCGGCCGGGGCGCCAGGTCGCCCTCGCAATTGGGGCAGACGCCCTGGAATCGGCTGTCGGCGCAGTCGATGCAGAAGGTGCATTCAAAGGTGCAGATGCGGGCCTCTCCGCTCTGGGGCGGCAGGTCGCGGTCGCAGCATTCGCAATTGGGGCGCAGTTCGAGCATGGGCCGTCCTCCCGTGTTCTTATGCGTTGAAGCCCCGCACCATAAGGGCTTGAGGGCTGCGCGCGCGAGGGGGCGTCTTCGTCGATCACGGTAATGTGGCGGGCGGCGCGCAAACGCGTGATCCAGGGGGTTGACCCCCCCTCCCAAGGTCCCTAAACACGCCGCCGTTTGCGCAGGCGGGCGGGGTTCTCCCCGGCCCGCCTTTTTGCGAAAATGACCATGCGTTCTGGAGGCGCTTTTCGAGATGTCCCAAGACCTTCTCCCCGGCGTTACTGGCGTTCTGGTCCTGGCTGACGGCACGGTGCTGCAAGGCGTCGGCTGCGGCGCGGTCGGCGACGCGGTCGGCGAGGTGTGCTTCAACACCGCCATGACCGGCTATCAGGAAATCCTGACCGACCCGTCCTACATGGCCCAGATCGTGGCCTTCACCTTCCCGCACGTCGGCAATGTCGGCACGAACGCCGAAGACGTCGAGCAGGTCACCGGCGTGGCCGAGACGGCCGCCCGCGGCGCGATCTTCCGCGACGTCCCGACGGATCCGGCCAACTGGCGCGCCAACAGCGACTTCGACGGCTGGATGCAGCGCCGCGGCGTCGTCGGTCTGGCCGGCGTCGACACCCGCGCCCTGACCCGCAAGATCCGCGAGACCGGCATGCCGCACGGCGTCATCGCCCACGCGCCGGACGGCAAGTTCGACCTGGAGGCCCTGAAGGCCAAGGCCCGCGACTGGTCGGGCGTGGTCGGCCTGGATCTGGCCAAGGACGCCTCCACCACCCAGACCTTCACCTGGGACGAGGGCCTGTGGTCGTGGCCGGCGGGTTACGCCAAGCTCGACAAGCCCAAGTACGAAGTGGTCGTCATCGACTACGGCGTGAAGCGCAACATCCTGCGCGCCCTGGCCCATGTCGGCGCCCGCGCCACCGTCGTTCCGGCCAGCACCTCGGCCGAGGACATCCTGGCCCGCAATCCCGACGGCGTGCTGCTGTCCAACGGTCCGGGCGACCCGGCCGCGACCGGCGAGTACGCCGTGCCGGAAATCCAGAAGCTGGTGGAAAGCGGCAAGCCGGTGTTCGGCATCTGCCTTGGCCACCAGATGCTGGCCCTGGCGCTCGGCGCCAAGACCGTGAAGATGGAGCAGGGCCACCACGGCGCCAACCACCCGGTCAAGGACCTGACCACCGGCAAGGTCGAGATCGTGTCGATGAACCACGGCTTCACCGTGGACAGCGAAAGCCTGCCCGAGCCGGTGCAGGAGACCCACGTGTCGCTGTTCGACGGCACCAACGCCGGCATCGCCCTGAAGGACAAGCCGGTGTTCAGCGTCCAGCACCACCCGGAAGCCTCGCCCGGCCCGACCGACAGCCTCTACATCTTCGAGCGCTTCGCCGGCCTGATGGACAAGGCGAAATAAACGGCGCGAAGTAAGAACAAGACGCCCCGCCGAAAGGCGGGGCGTTTTTCGTTTCGGCCGCTCACGGCCAGGTTGTCACGAAACCATCGCCCAGGGTTCACGCACGGCCTTCGCGGCCCGTGTTAACGTTTTCGCCGTTCCCCAATTCCCGCGAGGACGGCATGACGGCCTATGAACGCATCGGCGGCGAGGCCGCCGCCCAGTCGGTGATCTCCGACTTCTTCGCCCGCGCCCAGGCCGACGAGCGCCTGAAGGACCTGTTCGGCGGCGAGATCGCGCCCGGCGCCCGCGCCTTCGTGGCCGCCGCCCTCGATCCCGACGCCGCCGAAGCCCGCGGCGACCAGGACCTGGCCTTCGTCTGGCTGGGCGCCAACAGCCTGGAAGACGACGAACTCGACCTGGTCATCGGCCACCTGGCCGCGGCCCTCGAAGCCGCCGGCGTCGACGACGAGACCATCGCCGACGTCGCCGACCAGATCGAACTCCTCCGCGACGAGTCGCTCGGTCCCGACGAGGACGAATTCGACGACGAGGACGGCGACGAAGAGGGCGAGGTCGCGGCGTAACCTGATCCTTCTCCCCTTGCGGGAGAAGGTGTCGCCGTAGGCGACGGATGAGGGGTCTCTCAAATCTGAGAGACTTCACCTAGCCTAACCGCTGCGCAAAGCTTTGAGGTTTGAGAGACCCCTCACCCGACCTCCCTCCGGGAGGCCACCCTCTCCCGCAAGAGGAGAGGGGCCCTACGTACCGAACTGCGTGAACGGGACCTTGTTGAACAGCTCACGCTCGCCGCCGCGCGGGTCGTCCTGCATGCGCGTCGTCTCGTCGAACACCAGGGTCTGGCGGCGGGGCAGGGTGTAGGGCTCCCACTTGGGAATGGCCGCGCAGTTGGGATCGCCGGTGCGGGCGAAGGCGACGAAGGCGTCCATCATCGTGTTGGACATCGCCTCACTGCGCGGGCCGGTTCCGACGATCGAGCCCTTGGCGTCCAGCGTGCCGAAGACGAGGCCGATGTCGATGGTGTGGGGCGCGCCCCAGACGCCGCCGTCCTTGGGCGACTTCCAGTCGACCTGGTAGACGAAGGCCGGCGCGGGGGTGGCGGCGCGGGCCTCGGCCTGCAGGATCGCCGCCTTCCACGAGCGGCCGGCGGTCGAGGCGGCGAAATAGACGTCCGACGGCGAATAGGCCGGATACATCTGGCGATAGGCCGCCACGACGCTGGCCGGGTCGATGTCGATGCGGGCGTTGAACTGGCCGGGCAGCTTCTCGACCACCTGCTCCCAGGTCATGTCGAACACCTTGCGGTCCCAGCCGGCGAAGCCGCGTGTCTCGTCATGGGTGTTGCCGCAGATCAGCGGCACGTCGAGGCCCAGCGGCGAGGCGTCGGGGAAGAACGGGTGGCGGGTCAGGGAGCGCTCGTCCAGCACCGGGCCCATATAGACCCCGCCCGAGCCGGCGACCGGATCGACGGCCTTCAGGCCGTTCAGCAGCTGGTCGGCGGGCAGGGCGCGCAGGGCGGCCAGATCGCTGATCCCCAGCTTCTCCAGGAACAGCTTGGCGCGCTTCGTCGCATTGAAGGGGCCGCCGGCCATGACCTGCTGGCCGCTCATGGTGACGGCGCGATGGAACAGGCCCTTGGCGGCCGGCATGGCCAGCAGGGTGGCGATCTTGGCCCCGCCGCCCGATTGGCCGAACAGCATCACCCGGTCCGGATCGCCGCCGAACTGCGCGATGTTGTCCCGCACCCATTGCAGGGCCAGCACCAGGTCGATCTGGCCGACATTGCCGCTGTCGGCGACGCTGGGATCGTCGAACAGGCGGGCCAGATAGAGATAGCCGAAGGCGTTGAGGCGGTGGTTGACCGTCACCACAACGACGTCGCCGCGCTTGGCCAGCTTGGTCCCCTCGTACCAGGGGCTGCCCCCCGAGCCGCCGTTATAGGCGCCGCCATGAATGTAGAACATCACCGGCCGCTTGCCGCCGTCGGCGAGGCCGGTCTTGCCGGCTTTTGCGGGGGTCCAGACGTTGAGGAACAGGCAGTCTTCCGAGAGGGTCTCGCCCTCTTCACCCTTGCCGGTCTGCATTGAAGCCGCGCCATAGGCCAGGGCGTCGGCGACGCCGGTCCAGGGCTGGGGCTTGCGGGGCGGGGAGAAGCGGTTGGTCCCGCCGGTATCGGCGCCGTAGCGCAGGCCCTTGAACACGTGGACGCCGTCGGCGGTGGTCGTGCCCCGCACCTTGCCGGCGGCGGTGGTCACGATCGGCGAGCGGGCTGGGCTGGAGGGCTTGGCGTGGGCGGGCAGGGCGCTGGCGGCGGCCGCCGCTCCGGCGGTCAGCAGCAGGCTGCGACGATCCATCTTGGTCTTCCTCCGGCGCTTCTGGCGAGCTTGCCGCAAGGGCTAGCACGAAACATGACACCGGTGGCAAGCCTTAAATGATCCCTCTCCCCTTGCGGGAGAGGGTGGCCCGCGAAGCGGGTCGGGTGAGGGGTCTCTC
>NZ_QHJY01000240.1 GCF_003185805.1 Caulobacter sp. D5 | reverse complement strand
CGGCTGTCGCGCACCGCCGGCGCCCTGCCCGGCCGCCTGGCCCTGGCCGAGGCGGTGGAGCGGGCGGCGCTCGACATCCTGCGCCGGCGCAAGCCCGACCGGCCGCTGGAGACCAATGTCGAGTTCTACACCGCCCTGCTGCTCGAAGCGCTGGGCTTCCCGCCCAAGGCCTTCACCTGCGTGTTCGCCGCCGGACGCACCGTGGGCTGGCTGGCCCACGCCCGCGAGCAGCAGGCTGGCGGTAAACTGATCCGTCCCCAGTCGATCTATGTCGGCCCTCGGCCCAAGGCGGCGGCATGAGGGCGCAGCCAAACCGCGCACGATTGTTGCGAAAGACACACAAAGCCGCGAAACGACGTATCGCCGTTCGACGAACTTGACACATTTTTGACCGCCGATTCACCTTCTGCGCGAGCGAATCCACGACTCAACCTTGACCGTGGGGATATCGCTGCTGGAAGGGCACGGCATGAACCGCATCGGCCAAGGACTTCTTTCGCTATTCCTGACTTCCGTCGCCGCCGCGCCCGTCGCGGCGGCCGCCCAGACCCCGGACGACAACAGCGTCGAGGCCGTGGTCGTCACCGGCTCGCGCATCCGGGTCAGTCCGCTCGACAAGAGCCAGGCCGTCTTCCAGATCGGCCAGGACGACATCGCCAAGACCGGCCTGACCTCGATCGTCGACGTGCTGCAGCGCGTGCCGGCCGCCGGCGGCGGCCTCAATTCCAAGTTCAACAACTCCGGCAACTTCGGCAATCCGCCCGACGGCGGCGGGGTGGGCGCGGGCTCGGCCGAGCTCGACCTGCGCTATCTCGGCTCGCGCCGGGTGCTGGTGCTGGTCGACGGCCAGCGCTGGGTCGGCGGGGCCGCGGCCTCGGGCGTGCCCGGCGTGGTGGACCTCAACACCATCCCCAACGCCATGATCCGCAACGTCGAGATCCTGCAGGAAGGCGCCTCGCCGATCTACGGTTCGGACGCCATCGCCGGGGTGGTCAACATCCTGACCCGCGAGCGCCAGCAGGGCCTGGAACTGTCGGCCCAGGTGGGCGGCTACGGCGAGGGCGACGGCTTCGCCCAGGACTACAACGTCTCGTGGGGGGCCACCGAGGACAAGACCAGCATCGTCATCGGCGGCGGCTACTTCAAGCAGAAGAGCGTCATGTCGGCCGACCGCGACATCTCGCTGTTCCCCAGCCCCTTCTCGACCTCGTGCCTGGACGGCGGCTGCTCGTCGGGCACGCCGCTGGGCCGGTTCATCGTCAGCGACCCCAACACCGGCAATGACCTGGACCTGACCCTGAAGGCCGCCCTCGCCGCCGGCGTGCGGCCCACCTACAACCCGCTGGATCCCACCGGCGCGTCGAGCAGCTTCAAGAACTTCACCACCGCCGACCGCTTCAACTTCCAGCCCTACAACTACATCGTCACGCCGTCGGAGCGGGTCAGCCTGTTCGGGACCGTGACCCACGACTTCACCGACAGCGTCAAGCTGAAGGTCCGCGCCAGCTACGTGCAGCGCAAGTCGGCCAACCAGGCCGCCCCCCTGCCGCTGTTCGTCGGCCCCGACGCCGGCAACGGCAACCTGCTCGACACCGTCTCGGTCGACGCCACCAACCCCTACAACCCGTTCGGCTTCACCCTGACCAGCGGCACCTACGCCTTCGTCGGCCGCCGCCTGGTCGAGGCGGGTCCCCGCCACTACGCCCAGACGGTCGACACCTGGAACGTCAACGCCAGCCTGTCGGGCGACCTGAAGCTGGGCGAGAAGACCTGGTACTGGGACGTCAACGCCACCGCCTCGCGCAACCACGCCGAACAGAGCTTCACCGGCAACGTCAACGCCGCCCGCGTGCAGCAGGCGCTGGGTCCGTTGTCGGGCTGCACCGGCTCGTGCGTGCCGCTGAACATCTTCGGCGGCGTCGGCTCGATCACCTCGGAGATGCTGGGCTTCATCGGCTTCACCCAGCAGGACGTCTCGCAGCAGGAACTGCACGACTTCACCGCCAACCTGACCGGCGACCTCTTCGCCCTGCCGGCCGGGCCGCTGGCCTTCGCCGCCGGCTACGAGCATCGGCAGACCAAGGGCTACTTCCAGCCCGACGCCGTGGTCGCCGCCGGCCTGTCGGCCGACATCCCGGCCCAGCCCGCCAAGGGCGAGATCAAGGTCGACGAGGCCTATCTGGAACTGCGCGCGCCGCTGCTGGCCGACCTGCCGCTGGCGCATCGCCTGGAGGTCTCGGCCGCCGGTCGCTGGTTCGACTATTCCACCTCGGGTCGGGACTCGATCTACAAGGCCGGCGTCAACTGGCGGCCGGCCGAGGACCTGCTGGTCCGCGCCTCCTGGGGCCAGGGCTTCCGGGCGCCGTCGATCGGCGAGCTGTTCGGCGCGGCCTCGCGCTTCGACCAGGAGATCGTCGATCCCTGCTCGGACATGCTGGGCCTGTCGGGCGGAACCCCGGCCAGCGCCACCGTCCGCGCCAACTGCATCGCCGCCGGCGTGCCGGCCAGCGGCAGCTACGTGCAGCTCAATCCGCAGCTGTCGGTGATCACCAGCGGCAACAACGCGCTCAAGCCCGAGACCAGCGAAAGCAAGAACGTCAGCATCGTCTGGGAGCCCAAGGCGCTGAAGGACGCCAGCTGGGCCAGCAACGGCTCGATCGAGCTGGCCTATTCCGACATCGAGCTCGACTCGGCGATCCAGGCCCTCTCCGGGGAGAGCCTGCTGGCCCGCTGCGCCGAGCTGGCCGACAGCCTGGCCTGCTCGACCATCACCCGCACCGCCTCGGGCCAGGTGGCGGCGATCACCAACCCGCTGATCAACATCGGCGGCATCCAGACCCGGGCCATCGACCTGAACGTCCTGTGGTCGTCGCCGACCTACGACTTCGGGCGCCTGTCGCTGCGCTCCTATTCGACCTTCCTGCTCGAATATACCGAGATCGTGCCGACCGCGACGGGCTTCACCGAGATCCCGCGCGAGGGCACCGAGCGGGGCAGCCCCGACCAGGCCTACCCGAAGACCAAGACCACCCTGACCGTCGACTGGGACCACAAGGCCTGGGGCGCCAGCGCCTCGGCCCGCTACCTGTCGTCGGTCAAGGAGACGGCGGCGGCCGACAACAAGCTGGCCTCGCGCACCTATATCGACGCCCAGCTGCGCTGGAAGCCCGCCTTCCTGGGCGAGACCACCGCGGTCGCCTTCGGGGTCAACAACCTGTTCGACAAGGACCCGCCGGGCTGCATCAGCTGCGGCCTCAACAACTACGACCCCAACGCCTATGACGCGCCGGGGCGCTACTTCTACTTCCGCCTGACCTACCGCCAGTAGGCGGGGACTGACCTTGGGCGCGGTCGTGTTACAGCTTGGGCCATGACCGCGCCCGCCTCTCCCGCCGAGCTCGCCGCCCTCACTCGAAGAGTGACCGCCCTGTCGGTGGGAACGGCCGCCATCCTGATCGTCATCAAGGGCGGCGCCTGGCTGGCCAGCGGCTCGCTGGCCATGCTGGCCTCGCTGGCGGATTCGGGGCTGGACCTGGTGGCCTCGCTGATCACCTTCTTCGCCGTGCGCTACGCGGCCGAGCCGCCGGACGCCGAGCACCGCTTCGGCCACGGCAAGGCCGAGGCCTTCTCCAGCCTGATCCAGGGAGGGCTCGTGTTCGCCTCGGCGGCCCTGATCGGGCGCGAGGCGATCGACGGCCTGCTGCATCCCAAGCCCGTCGAACACAGCGTCTGGGGCATCGGGGTGATGATCGTCTCGATCGGCCTGACCCTGGCCCTGATCCGCGCCCAGGCCGCCGTCATGGCCAAGACCCGTTCGGTGGCGGTGGCCGGCGACCACGCCCACTACGCCGCCGACCTGGCCTCCAACGCCGTGACGCTCGCCGGTCTCGCCGCCGTCGCCCTGCTGGGCTGGACCTGGGTGGACGCCGCCGCCGGCCTGGCGGTGGCCGCCTGGCTGCTGTGGGGCGCGGTGGGCGTGTTCCGCCAGGCCGCCGACCAGCTGATGGACCACGAACTGCCGGTCGAGGAACGCGAGGCGATCCTGGCCCTGCTGGTCGACGACCCCCGCATTGGCGGCGTGCACCAGCTGCGCACCCGCGCCGCCGGCCCGAACATCCACGTCCAGGGCCACATGGACCTGGCCGCCGGCCAGACCTTGGCGCAGGCGCACGCGGTGATGAGCGCCGCCGAAGACCGGGTGAAGGCCGCCTTCCCAAGCGCGGACGTGCTACTGCATCCGGATCCGCGAGGCCATTCAGAAAACCCCTCCCCCTGAAGGGCGAGGTGGCCCGGAGGGCCGGAGGGGGAAGTCCGACCAGCTTCCCAACCCGCCCAGATTCCGCAGTCACATCCCCCTCCGTCGGCTTCGCCGACACCTCCCCCTTCAGGGGGAGGGTCTTG
>NZ_QHJY01000239.1 GCF_003185805.1 Caulobacter sp. D5 | reverse complement strand
TGGTGCCTGGGCGCGCGGCCGCAAGGTCCGGCGGCCCTGGCCGAGCCGGTCAACGCCCTGGAACGCGTCGAAGACGCGGGCGGCGCCTGGCGCGGCTTCATCGACGCCGCCCTGGCCGGCGCCTATCGCGACCTCTTCGGCCGCCTCGACTGGCTGGCAGTGCTGACCGCGCCCGACTTCGCCACGGTCCGCGCTTGGCGGCGCGAGCAGGAGGCCAAGCTTCAGGCGCGCCTGGCCGCCGAGGGCAGGCGAGGGGGCCTGGATCCCGCGGCCCTGGAGCGCTTCCTCGACCACTACCAGCGCCTCACCGCCTGGTGCGCCGCCGACCTGCCGGCGCGAGCCGATTTCGCAGCGCGGTTGGACGCCCGGCGGCGGCCGGCGGCGGGTTGATCCCAGATCGCCGCCGCGCCGATGGCGTAAGGGCGGCGATCGCGTGCGTTCAGGCTGCGGCGACTAGTCCTGGAAGAAATCAACGATCTTGCGCATGCGGTTCAGGTGCCGCCGATTGTCTTCCCCGACGGTCGACAGGAGTTCGTAGCGCCGCAAGTTGCTGTCGGTGGTGGAATATCCAGGCTCGACAAGCAGCAGGGTGCAGGATTGCGGTAGTTTCGGATCGCAGCCGTGGCCTCTATCGATGATCTCGATGGGAAACTGTCCATTGGCGAGCATGCTTTCCCGCACAGCCTGGGCAATCAGCGAGTAGCCGATGCTGCTGGGGTGCATGTTGTCTATCGAGAACAGCCCTCCGGATTCGATGGCTTTGCAGAAATCATCGCGCCTGGACCCGAGTTGATTGCCATTGATCCGCGCCGGCAGGTTGTTGACGGATACGGAGCAGGTCAGGCCGAGGTCCTTGCCGAGCGGGAACGGCTTGCCGCCGTCGTTGCAGCCCGCGCGTGGCGTTCCTGTGCTTCCAAGGCAGCGCTTGTAATCGATCGGGGCCATCGCTGCATCGATGTCCACAAACACGAACTTCGGCCGGCCTGGCCCGTTGGCCGCGTCGACATCGGCCTTGAGGCGCCGGTTTACGCCATCCACATCGATGTCGGTCTGCCAGACCTGAGTGCCGGGGATGACCCGCTTGCTGCCGAAGAGATCGAGGCGGTAGGTGGCCGCATAGGCCGGGTCTTCCACCAGGCTCTGGTCCGAGGTCGGGACCAGGTTCGCCACGCGGCTCGGGCGGATCAGCCCGTTTATGTACACGCCCTCGATGCCGTCGACCTTGGAGAGCTCGGCCATGATCGTGCGGATATCCGCTCGAAGGTCGCCATCCAGGAACTGTCTGATCGTGCCGGAGCAGCGAGACCGGCCCTTTTGCGCGGGAACGGCTTCGACAGCGTTGCAGGCGGGGTCGTCGAAGCGGCTGCCGTTGAAGCCCGCGCGCCAGATCCCGTTGTTGGCGCCGATGTTGATGATCACGAAGCGCGGCTTGCGCAGCGCCACTTGATCGAGCGGCGTCATGTCGTCGAGGCAATCCAGCCGCATCGGGTTCAGAACGAACGCGGCGTTGAGGTAGGTGAAGGCGTCTCGCCCCTTTCCACGCTTGATGGCCTTGGTCGCCGCGCTTCGCAGCAGTCGCGGGGTCATGGCGACCAGGTCGACGGAGTTCGCGCCGGAAAAGGCCAGGTTCTCGACGAGGGGGCGGCCGTTCGGAGGGCGGTAGACGTCCGTCAGATATTTCAGATCACGCGCGAGGGCGCCGTCGAGTTGGAAAAGGCCCAGCAGGCCCGGAACGGCTTCCAGATTGGCGCCGAACTCGGCGTTGCGCCCCTTCGTCGCCAGAATGGGGTACTGCGGCGTGTAGAAACTGCGCTTGCCGGTGCGATCGGCGACGCCATCGACCTCGATGGTGTCGAGACGCGCAGCGACATAGACCGGTGGAGACCACTCGGCGAGCCGCCAGTTTATGCGACCTGACTGCACGCCGTTGTAGATGCTGTCGCCCAGCGCCATCAGCGTCGGTCGTTCATATTCTGGCGTGAGCACGGGCTTTCCTGCCTGGCAGGATACGCCCGTGGACACCGATCCATCCCAATACCTATGCCGGACCGTGCTGTAGTCGGCCGCGGTTGCGGGGTGGTTCGGCTTTTCCTCGATGGTGGCGCAGGCGCCGACCAGCAGGACGCTCAGTGAGACAGCAACAGCGCGAATATCCATAAGCGCCCCCATTTCTCACGCACTAATAAACCATAAATTGAGTTGGCTGTTAAGTTTAATCTGGGATGGTGTTCGGCGTTCGTGCCGCTGGGGCCGCCCACCCCGCCGCGAGTCGCCTGAAAGGCAAGTCGGGCGACCTGCTCAAGCTGTCGCGCGACACGGCGTCGCACTACATGTGGTGTTGGTCACGTTAACGGTCATCAAGTGCTAGTGTCCGGTTGTTGCGATTACACGCAGATTCGTTTTCGGATCCGCCGCGTCGACAGGAGCCTTCGCGTCATGAACCGCCTCTTTTCCGGCCCGTTCTCGACCCACAGCCAGCGCGTCTCCGCCTGGGAGCGGGCCGAGCGCATCCCGGGATGCGACAAGGCCGTCTGGCGCTGCGACGCCGAGGGCCGGGTGATCCGCTGGGACGACTACGGCGACCGCTTCTCGCAATACGGCTGGCTGCTGCACGCCGACCCCAAGGCCCACTGGCTGGCCAAGGCCTTGGGCGTCACCCCGCCGATGCCGCTCCACTGGCGCGGGGAGCGCAGCGCGGCTTAAACGCGATTTTTGTATAGGGTCCTTGACACGACTCTGGATTGCGATGTCAATGTTCCTTGTCATTTTGACGAGGGTGCTTGGCATGTCGGAAAAGGTTCGTCGCAAGGTCTCCGTGCAAGGCGTGGTGAAGGCCGCCATCCTGTTCGGCGTGGCCCTCGGCGCCGTGATCGGCGTGGCGGAGGTGATCATGCGCCGCCGCGGCATCGAGCTTTCGCAGGAGGCGGGCGTCGCGATCTTCCTGACCGTCGTGGCGCTGGCGGTCGTGGCGGGGACTATCTCCGCGGTCGTCTATTGGCGTGTCATCGACGAGGCCGCGCGCGAGGCTCACAAGTTCGCCTGGTGGTGGGGCGGGTCGCTTGGCGGAGTGGTCTGCCTGCTGGCCGTCCTGTTCGCGGAGAGCTCGGCCCTGGAAGGTGTCCTGGGCCAGCAGAAGGCTGCGGTCTGGCTCGCGCTGGGCATGCTCGCGATGCTGCTGATGCAGGTGGCTGGATACCTCCTGGCCTGGGCCGGCTGGTGGCTGGCGCGGCGCTGAGGGGAGGACAGCCATGAACGCCCTCAAGAAAAAGAACCGTCCAACCGAGGCCAAGCCCGCCGCCCTGGCCATCATCGGCGTCAGCGGAATCGGCGGCTCCATGGCCCTGCTCCTGACCGGCGACGGCGAATGGCCCAGCTATGTCGGCGCGGTGGGCATGGTGCTGGCGGCCGTCGCCTTCGGCGCGACGGCGGGCCGGCTCTACGGCGGCGACCCGGTGCGCCCGGCGTTGCGCGGCTTCCTCATCGGCTTCCTGGTGTCCATCATCGCCTACGCCCTGCTGCTGCTGGGCACGATCAGGCTGGACGCGGCGGGATTGGCCCACGGCGCGCTGGGCTACGCCGCCGCCCTGGCCCCGGCGCTGGCCCTGGCCGGCGCCTTCGCCAGCCTCGGGATCTATCTGCGCCGCGAGCCCGACGACCTGCTGCGGCGGGTGGCGGTCGAGAGCCTGCTCTGGGGCCTGGGCGGCGTTCTGGCCCTGGCGACGGCCTGGGGGATCCTGGAGGGCTTCGGCCTGGCGCCGCATCTCCAGCTGTGGGTGGTCGCGCCGGTGTTCGCCGTGCTGGTCGGCGTGGCCCACGGCCTGGTCGCCTGGCGTTACCGCTGACGCCGACATGAAGAACCGCCTCAAGGTGTTGCGCGCCGAACGCGACTGGAGTCAGGCCGACCTGGCCCAGCGGCTCGACGTCTCGCGCCAGACCATCAACGCCCTGGAGACGGGCAAGTACGATCCCAGCCTGCCGCTGGCCTTCAGGATCGCCCGTCTCTTCGGCCAACCCATCGAAGCCATCTTCCAGGACGAAGCCTGACATGAGCCCTGAAATGAGCAACGAGCCGCAAGTTTCGAAAGTCTCGCCCCGCGCCCGCCGGGCGCTGATCCTGATGATCGCCGGCCTGCCCGTCGGCTTCTTCGCCGGGCGCTGGCTGCTGGGCCTCAGGCGCGACGGACATTGGGGCGGGTTCGACCCGTCGGGCGGCGACATGCTCGCCTTCCTCCTGGCGGCGTTCCTGGTCTTCGCCGGACTGGTCACCGCCGGCCTCGCCAGCAGCCGCAAGGCTCTGGGCCGGCGGATCAACGGCGACGACGTCCGCGCCGTCACGCCCGCCACCTCGGCCCAGGCCCGGTTCTACGCCGGCCAGGGGCTGGTGCTGGTGCTGGCCGGGGCCATGCTGGCCGCGCCGCCGCTCGCGGTCGCCCTGTTCGACCCGCTGTCGCCGCTGCTGGCCTCGGCCGTCATGACCGGCCTGATCGCCCTGTTCCTGTTCCAGACCGTGGGCAACATCACCCTGTGGATCCGCAGCGACGAGCTGATGCGCCGGACCATGGCCGAGACCGCCGCCGTCTCGTTCGTCCTGTTCCAGGGGCTGCTGTTCCTGTGGGCCGCCGGCGAGAAGCTGGCCCTGCTGCCGGCCCTGACCCTGTGGGACGCCTTCAACGTCACCATGATCGGCTATCTGGCGATCTCCATGCTCATCGGCTGGCGGCGCGGCTTCGCCGACTAGCCGCCGACCCGATCCGTTTTCCTTTCCGACCGACCTTCACTAGGGGAGCTGCATGTTTCATTCGTCCATCAAGACCCTGCGCCGCGCCGTCGTCGGCCTCGTCTCGGTCCTCGCCCTGGGGGCGGCCACGCCGTCCCTGGCCGATCCCGCCCTGTGGGTCGTCAAGGACAAGGACTCGACCATCTACCTCTTCGGCACGGTCCACGTGCTGCGGCCCCAGACCCAGTGGCGCACGCCGAAGCTGGACGAGGCCCTGAAGACCTCGAGCGAACTGGTCACCGAGGTGGTCGGCGCCGACGACCCGGCCGTGATGCAGCCGCTGATGATCCAGTACGGCGTCGACCGCACCACGCCGCTGTCGAAGAAGCTGTCGCCCGCCGACTGGGACAAGGCCAAGGGCTATGCGGCCGAGATGGGCCTGCCGCCCGCCGCGTTCGACGCTTTTCGCCCCTGGATGGCCTCGATCACCCTGGCCCTTGGTCCGATGCTGAAGGCCGGCTTCGACCCGAAGAAGGGCGTCGAGCAGGTGCTGAGCGCCGAGGCCAAGGCCGCCGGCAAGTCCCTGGGCAGCCTGGAGACCCCCGAGCAGCAGATCCGCTTCTTCGCCGACCTGTCGGCCAAGGACGAGGTCGACCTGCTGGAATCGACCCTGGAGGAGATCGACGAAGGCCCCGCCAAGCTCGACGCCCTGGTCACCGCCTGGGCCGGCGGCGACCTCAAGGCGCTGGAAGCCGAGTTCGTCACCGAGATGCGCGGCAAGTATCCGCCGCTCTACAAGAGCCTGATCGTCGCCCGCAACACCGCCTGGGCCGGCCAGCTCAAGACCAAGCTGGACGGCAAGGGCGTCAGCTTCATCGCCGTCGGCGCCGGCCACCTGGTCGGTCCCGACAGCGTCCAGGCCGAACTGGCCAAGCTCGGGATCAAGGCCGAGCGGGTTCAGTAGGGGGCGCTCAGGCCTCGGCCGCCGGCGCCCCGCGCAACGGGACGGCCCGCTTCACGCCATGCTCGTCCAGCATGCGCGCGAACGGGTCCCCCTCGGGGATCGGCGCGCCGAGCGCCCTGGCGACGACGGTTCCTGCCTGGAACAGCAGGCCGGTCGGCACGGCTCTGACCGCATAGCCGGCCAGGGCTTCGTGATGCTCGAAGGCGTTGATCTTCAGGACGCGCAGGTTGGGCTCGTAGAGCTTGGCGTAGCGGTCGGCGTTGATACGGGTCACGCCGAAGCCGACCCCGAAACAGACCAGCAGCAGCGGGATCTTGCCCGGCGGCGGATCGCCCGCCAGGCTGTGCGCCAGGAACGCGTCGCCGCCGACCTCGTAGGCCTTGCCCTCGAACAGCCTGCGGTCGCACCGTCCGCACTGCGCGGCGATGGCGGCGGCGTCGGCATGGAAGTTGTTGTGCGTTCCGCAGTGCGGACATGCGGTTCCATGGATCGCGGTCCCCTGGATGTCGACCATGTTCTCCCCCGCCAGAGCGTCCGGCGCAGTCTAGGGGAGCGCGGGTCCGAAGCAACCTGGACGGGTGCTCATTCCGGGCGCAGGTAGATCGAGCGCTTGGGCGTGCTCATCACCCGCCGCAGCATCGGCTCGAACGCCTCCAGCGGCATCGTCTCATAGGCCGGGTCGAAGGCCGGCTGGTCGTACTGGTGGCAGAACTTCGCCGTCCGCTCGAAGTGCGGATGGCCCCGGAACGCCTCGCGCATGTCGCGGTCCAGGCCCAGGTGATGGAAGAAGTAGTAGCCCTGGAAGATCGCGTGGTTGGCTACCATCCAGTGGTTGGCCTCCGACACGAAGGGCTGGACGATCGCCGCGGCGATGTCGGCGTGATTGCGCGGCCCCAGGATGTCGCCGATGTCGTGGAGCAGGGCGCAGACCACGTATTCCTCGTCCTCGCCGGCCAGGTGGGCGCGGGTGGCGGTCTGCAGGCTGTGCTCCAGCCGATCCACCGCGAAGCCGCCGCAGTCGCCCTGCAGGAGCTTCAGGTGCCCGATCAGCCGGTCAGGCAGCTCGCGCCCATAGTCGCCGGCCGCCCGGGCGATGATCCCCCAGTCCTCGGCCGTGCCCTCGGTCATGGCGTGAAACCGCGCCCGCGGATGCTCCTCGCCGTCGGCCATTGGCGTTCTCCTCCCGAACGTCTGTTTGACACGGAGGCTGCGCCTGAGCGGGGCGGTCGTCAACTTCCGGGCGGGGAGGGCGGTTTCACCGCTTGAGCGACGGGGCCAGACCGGCTAAGCAGCCCTTCCACGGTCGCTCGCGACCCGTGCGGGCGTAGTTCAGAGGTAGAACGTCAGCTTCCCAAGCTGAATGTCGGGGGTTCGATTCCCCCCGCCCGCTCCAGTCCTTTCAATCACTTAGGCTGGTCTTCCGGCGCGTCGTTTGACGCAGTTGGGAGAAAGTTGGGCGACGCCGATCCGGCTTTGGTCACCAAATTGCGCGCCGCGATGGTGGCGGTCTAGTTGACGCCAGCAACCACGTCGACGAGCTGAAGGAACTGCGAGTAGGTGATAGTGGCGGGAGAGGCAGCGTCAGATGGCGGTAGAATTGGCAGGAGCCCCGCTTCTGCCGGCGCCGCCAGTGTGAGACCGTAGTATTGTCCTAGGTCGAGCGTCTGCTCGCCTAATGAGTGCGCGACAAGGAAGCCGACGTTTTCGACGGTGAAAGCCACGATTTGCGTGGGCGGTTGACCGCCTTGTTGGTCGCCGCCCGATATCGCGACGTGGCGCATGCGTCCGCCATGGTCGGCATTGGCCAGGGCCGCCACCCAAATCCTCCAACCATCAAGGTGTGCGGCTTCTTTCATGCAGCGCCTGTGGTGCTCTGCAACGCCGGCGGGTCCGCAGAAATAGCTGATGCTGGTGGTCACTAGGGCGATCCAGCGGGACAAGCGGCCCTGACCGTTCGGCGTCAATGACCAGTCGCCCTCTACGAGCTTGATGACTTCCGGCTTGGCGGCGTTAACGACAGCGCTCATCCAGCCGCCGTTGCAGGTCTGGCATGTGTAGTAGACGATTTCGCTATATCGCTCACCCGTTTTGATCTTGCGCGCCCCAGTGACCATTACTTGCCCAGGCTCGGGTTCAGGGTCCTTTGAGCGACGGATGGAAAGGTCGCGTATCTCTTCGCGATGCCATTTGCTCCTGATCCAGTCGTTGAAAACGTGCTCTGCCGAGAACTTCCCGACTTTGGAACAGAATGCGCATGGGCCGATCGTTTGCCTTGGTTCTCGGACGTAGCGGATGTCGAAGCCGCACATTTGGCAAAACGGTTCTTGGGCGATAGTTGTCCCGCAGAGGGGGCAGGTCTCGGCCCTACGGCCTTTGGTTATTTCAAAGATCGACATCGTGACATCTCCCTCACGAACCGTATCCCGTAGATTGATGCCTGCTCCAATCTCTCCATTCAGTTCAGGCGGCCGGTCGGCGCGGTCCGGATCGTCGGCGCGCCGGAAGCATCCTACTTGTCGTCGCCGGTGATGAAGCCGTCGCCGTCCTTGTCGCGGCCCTTGAACTCGCGGTCGGCCAGGGCGGTGATCTCGGCCAGGGTGACCTTGCCGTCCCCGTTCCCGTCCTTGTCGGCGGCGGTGACGGCGTCGATGCGCTTCTGGGTCTTGGGATCGTCGGCCGGGGCGGCCTTCAGGTAGAATTGGGTGATCTCGTCCAGGGTGACCTTGCCATCGCGGTCGGCGTCGAGCTTCTTGAACAGGCCGGCCCGCTCGGTGGTCCATTCGGCCGGGCTGACCTTGCCGTCGCCGTCCTTGTCGATCCGGGCCAGGCCGCCGTTCAGGGGCTCGCCGGCCAGGGTCAGGCCGCCCAGAGTCAGGGAGGCGCCGGCCGACAGGATCGCGGCCAGGGCGACGAGGGTCTTCGTGCGCTGCATGGAGTGTTTCCTCGCTATCGTTTCTTGTTGTCGGGCGTGCGTCGGACGGGTTCGGAGGCGTCGCCCCCGCGTCCTGCTCGCACGCCCGAGATAGCGGCATTATTTCAATATACGAGTCAATGACTCATATATTGGGATTTATTTCCGTCAAACCTGGGCTGTCCGGCGCGACGCCCAGACCGACGCCGCCAGCAGGCCGGCCCCCAGCACCAGCGAGGCGTCGAGGATCCAGGCGACCGGATCCACCGTCCGGCCGGTGTTGAGACCCAGGTGCACCAGGGCGACCAGGGCCAGGCCGACGGCGCTGGCCAGGCGCAGGCGGATCGACAGGGTGGCCGGCGTCCACAGGAACGCGCAGGCGTTGGCCGCCAGGGTGACGCCGCCCCACACCGCGACCGGGGGAACGCCGGGCGCCAGCAGGGCGACGATGGCCGAGACGGCGTAGGCCAGGGGCTGGCTCCAGCAGAAGGCGACCCACACCCGCTCCCAGCGCGGGGCCGGGCGGCCCTTGTCGCGCCGGCGGGCCAGCCAGATGGCCACGCCGCTGGCGGTCACGGCCGTGAGACCCAGGCCCAGCAGGAAGTAGGCGACCTTCACCGGCCAGCCGCCGAACCAGCCGAAGTGCAGCGGCGTCAGGCTGGAATAGATGGCCATGCCCAGGTTGCCGCTCTCGAAGCCGGCCGGGCCCAGCACCTTGGCGTTTCCGTCGACGATGATGATCTCGCCGCGCGACAGCTTGCCGGGCGTGGTGCGGTTGACGCTCATGTGCTGGCCGGTCTCGCCGGGGTGCTCGACGAAGATATAGTTGAAGCCGGCCTTGGGGTTCTGGGCCTGCAGCACGGCCAGGCCCCTGGCGACGTCGATCACCGGGGCCGGACGGGCGTCGTCGGCCACCGGCGGGCCGCTGAAGAGGGCGAAGACCTTTTCGCGATTGCCGTCGAACACCACCATGGCCAGCACGCCGACGATCAGCACGCTAAGGCCCAGGAACGCGCCGGTCAGCGACACCACCACGTGGAAGGGCAGGCCCCAGACCGAGATGCGGTTGTGCAGGTCGGCCTCCTGCAGGCGCTTGGAGCCGCCCCATCGAAACGCGAAGGCATCCTTGAACACCCGGGGGTGCGACAGCACGCCCGAGACCAGCGACGACAGCAAGGCCACGCCCGTCAGGCCGACCAGGAAGAAGCCCCAGGTTCCCGGCAGGTGCAGGGCGGTGTGAAGCCTGGCCTGGAACTCGCTCCACGGCGTCCTCTGCTCGGCGACGATATTGCCGGAAGCGTCGGCGAACCAGGTGTGCTCGCCGCCCTTGGCGTCGTCGCCGTGCACCGACAGGCGGGGCAGGGCGGGTTCGGGCATGCGGATGAAGAGATCGTGGGCCTTGGGGTTCTTGGCCAGCACCTCGTCGAAGGCCGCGCCGACGGCGGCCGGGGTCACGCTGTGCAGCACCGGGGCCGTGGGCTGCTCCCAGCGATTGAACTCGCTGGTGAACACCGCCACCGCGCCCGAGAAGCAGACGAGATAGATCAGGGCGGCGAAGGCCAGACCCAGCGCCGAGTGGCCGGCCAGCATGGCGCGCACGAAGGGGGCGGGGATCTTCGGCCAGATCGGCTTGCCGGGCTTGGGCTTGGCTTGCGGGGCGTGCATCAGAGGGAGCCCTTCAGGAACACGGCGCCGAAGCCGAGGACGGTGACGCCGACCAGCACGGCCAGGGCGCGCAGGATCTTGTCGTCCGACAGGGTCCAGGCCATGCCGCCGGCCCACAGGAACGGCACCAGCATGCCGCCGATGATCAGGCGGGTCTTGACCTCGGCCGGGAAGCAGACGGCGACGGCCAGGCCGACGCCCATGGCCGCGGCGCCGCCCAGCGGTCCGGCCAGAAAGCCGCGCAGCCAGCCGCGCCAAGCGACGCGGCGGCGGTCCGACGGCTCCAGGGCCAGCTCGCGCGGAGCCTTGCGCCT
>NZ_QHJY01000238.1 GCF_003185805.1 Caulobacter sp. D5 | reverse complement strand
AGACCCCTCATCCGTCGGCCTTCGGCCGCCACCTTCTCCCGCAAGGGGAGAAGGATCAGGGCGCTTTGGTCCCCTCCGGCGGCCCGAGATAGCTCTCCGGCGCCGGCCCGCGCGAAATCACCAGGCGCTGGAACACCACGCCCGGATCCACGCGCCACAGCCGCACCCGATGCGCCCCCGCCGACGGGACGGCCAGCGATGTCGTCAGCATACGGATATTATCCGCCACCGCCTTGTCCCAGGCCTTCTCCGACGAGTCGGGAATGGTGTTGACCACCACCGGCGCACCGTCATCGATCGACACGGCGAAGCGCGGTCCGCCGCCGCCCGTGACGTCCAGGCCCGGCGAGACGAGGACCGACAGGTCCACCGGCCCCGCCGCCTCGAAATCCACCAGATAGTCCAGCACCGGCCCCTTGCCGGGTTCGCTGGCCGGGGCCGTGGTCGGCGAGGTGGTGACGCCCGACAGGGTGCGGCCGAGATTGGGGATCACCGTCCAGCCGACCCCGCCCGCCGCCGTCGCCCTGGCGTGGTGGGCGGCCTCGATGGCCAGGGGCCCGCCAGCCTCGACGAAGGCGCCCTTGGCCGGCTTGCGGGAGGGGTTGTCGACCACGGCGGTGACGACGACAGCCTGGGCGGCGGTCCCCTTCACAGTGATCGGCACGCGATGGCGACCCGTGGGGGCCTTGTCCCAGTCGACCGACACCTCCAGCCGCGTATCGCCCCCGGGCCCGGCCGGGCCGCGCGCGACCTTCAGCCAGGACGCGCCGGACGTCGCCTCGAAGGAAATCTGGGCGGGACCGCGATTGAACACGTCGATCCAGCGCGAGGCCGCGCCCCAGCGGCTCAGCGGCGGCAGGTCGGCCGCCCCGTCCACCGACGCTGCGCGCCCCTCGACGGCGACGCCCGTCACCGCCGCATGCGGCACGGCGGGACGCGCCAGCTCCGGCAGGATGTTGCGGTCGGGCTGCTGCCAGCCGGTATAGCCGATGTGGGTCTGGTCCATCATGTGGACCCATTTGCCGCCGGCGATGGCGTCGTGCTGGCGGGTCAGTTCGGCGTCGCGCGCGAACAGGGCCTCGACCTTGTCGGCTTGCGCGGCCGCCGCGCTGCGCCCCTGCCCGGCGTAGAGCCGGTTGCGGCCGGCCGCGATGTAGAGCCGGTTGAAGTTGGCCGAGGCCGCGATCGGGAACCAGACCAGCTGGAAGAAGGCGTCGTCCTGGGCCTTGGGCAGGGCCTTGCGCACGGCCTCGGCCTGGCGCTCCAATTCGCCCCACTCGGCTTCCACCCGCTCGGCCTCGCGGAAGTTCACCAGGCTGAAGGTCGTCCCGTCGATCAGCTCGGGCTTCCGCCGCGCGCTGAGCTTCGTATAGCCGTCCAGCAGGGCGGCGATCTCGTCCGCCCGCTCGGCGCCGAACTGCGCCGCCGCCCAGTCGCCGGTGTAGGTCGCCAGTTTCTCCACCGGCATGGCGGCGGGATCCCAGGCCATGTCGAGGAAGAACTCGGTCGGCAGCTCCATCGGCTTGAGGTCGCCGACATTGACGATCCACAGCCGGTCGGCGCCGGCATCATTGGCGCGCCGCATCTGCTCCCAGGTCCGCTCGACCTGGTTGGTGTTGAGCCACTTGTAGTTCCGCGGCCCGCCCACATAGTCGAAGTGGTAGTAGACGCCGTAGCCGCCGGGGCGCTTTTCACCCGGCTTGGGCAGCCGCCGGATGTTGCCCCAGTTGTCGTCGGCGAACAGCAGGGTCACGTCGTCGGGAACCCGCATGCCGGCGTCGTAATAGTCCTGCACCTCCTTGTAGAGGGCCCAGACCTGCGGCGTGGCGGAGGGGTCCTTGCCGGTGACCTCGCCGATGATCCTGCGCTGGTCGGCGACGATGGTCTCCAGCAGCCGGGTGGCGGTGCCCTGGGTCATCGGCTCGTCGCCGTCGCCGCGCATGCCGACCGTGACCAGGCTTTCGTTGGCGCCCATCCGCTCGATCCCCTCGCGCCAGAAGCGGCGCAGGACCTCGGGGTTCTTGGAATAGTCCCACGGCCCCTGACCGTAGCGCTCCCACTCGACGTGGTAGCGCATCATCGGCTCGTGGTGAGAGGCGCCGATCACCACGCCCATCTCGTCGGCCAGCACAGCGTTCAGCGGGTCGTCGTCATAGAGCGACTTGCCCCACATGGCCGGCCACAGATAGTCGCCCTTCAGCCGCAGGATCAGCTCATAGACCCGCTCGTAGAAGCCGTGGTTGAAGCCGCCGAAGGTGGCGTTGGCCCAGCCGTAGAGGGCCGGGTTCTCGTCGTTGAGGAAGATGCCCCGGTACTTGACCTTCGGCGCCTGCAGGTTCGCGCCCGGCGCGACGGAGAGGTCGCCGCGCACCGGTACGGGCACGTCGGCCCACCAGGTCCAGGGCGAGACGCCGGCCCGTTCGGAAAGATCATAGGCCCCGAAGATCGTCCCGCGCTTGTCGGCGCCGACGATGACCAGGGCGCGGGCGACGCCGGGGCGCGGGTTTTCGACCACCTGCTGGACGAAACCCTCCCAGCGGCCCTTCAGGCTGGAGACGTCGAGCTTGCCGGCCGCGACCAGGGCGTCGATCTGGGCGCTTTTGCCCAGCGTGCCGACGATGACCAGCGGCGCGTCCTTGGCCGGCTGGCCGCCGCCGGACAGCTTGGAAAGGTCGCCGCGCAGGCCCTGCACGGCGCGCAGCACGCCGGGCCAGTCGGTGACGTCGGCCTCGACCCGCGCGGGCTTGCCGCCCTCGATCAGCGGAAAACCGCCGGCCACCGGCGTCGCCGAGACAGCGGCCGGCTGGGCGGCGTGCGCGGCGACCGGCGCCGACAGCGCCACGGCGGCGGCCAGGGCCAGGACGGAGGCGGCCGCGCGAAGTCCAGTGATGCTCATTGCGTCACCGCCAGCTCGAACGGCCCCAGTGGCAGGCCCGACAGGTCGAAGACGTTGAAGGTGGGCGCGTCGGCCCAGGCGAAGCGCACCCTGGTCGGGGTCAGGCCAGACGGAACCGCGACCACCGCCTTGTCGCCCTCCACCCGGGCGTCGGCGAAGCGGCAGACCGCGGCGTCGCACAGCTCGAAGCCGATGGCGTGGTCCGAGCCGCGCGCCGCCAACCGTTCGGCGACCTGCTCGAACTTCACTTCGACCGCATCGCCGACGCGGCGGGCCGAGACCGGCGACGGGCCGTTGGTGACGGCCGCGCCGGCCAGGCGGCGCGCGCCCCGCGCCAGTCGTTTGCCGACGTCCTGCTTGTTGGTGGGGTGGACGTCGGACGGATCGCCGATGTCGGTGATCACGGCGATGGCGGCGTGGCCGTCCTTGGCCACGGCGACGCGCTGGGCCTCGCGCAGCTGGGCCCACCAGGAGTCTTCCGGCGCCAGCTGCGGCTTGCCGTAATTGGCCAGTTGCACCACCAGGGCCGGCATGTCGGCGGGCTGGCCCGTACGGCGCTCGGCCAGGAACTGCGTCAGCAGCGCCTGATAGGTCTGCGGCCGGCCGGCGTTGGTCTCGCCCTGGTACCAGGCCAGGCCCTTGAAGGCCCACGGCCCCATCGGCGCCAGCATGCCGTTGTATAGCGTCGACAGGCCCGACAGCGCGTCCCACGGCGCGCGCGGCGGCTCGCCGCTGGCCTTGGGCTCGATCTGGCAGCGCCAGTCGTCCAGCGGGATCCGCGTTCCGTCGGCCAGCACCAGCGCGCGCGGCGCGTCGCCGTACATGCCGCCGTTGGCGTAGCTGTCGAAGGCCGAGACGACGATGCGGTTGGCGCCGGCCTTCAGGCGTCCGGCCGCCAGCGGATAGACGCGCACTGTGCCCGCGCCGGAGGTCGAGCCGATGCCGACGCCGTTGACGAAGGTGGTGTCGACCTCGTCGACCATGCCGATCTCGAGGCTGGCCGCGCCCCCCTTTGCCTGAGCTTGGGCCTGGGCCGCTGTCAGCGTGACCGAAGTCTCGAACCACACGATCCCGTCGAAGGCGGCCAGGGCCGGAACGCCCCAGCCTTCCCAGGCGCCCAGGCCCTTCGGCGCGGGCGTCCAGGCGCCGTCGCCGAGCCACGGCCCGCCGGCCGCGCCGTTGTGGCGCAGGCTCCACCAGGCCTTGATCGTCTCGCCCCAGCGGCGGTCGGCGGCCGGGCGGTCCTTCAGCGACAGCGCCAGGACGGTCAGGCCGTCCTCATAGTTCCCCGCCTTGCGCAGGGCGGCCGGGCTCATCCAGGCCTCGATCGCCGAACCGCCCCACGAGGCGTGCACCAGGCCCAGCGGCGTCTTGTCTGTCTTCCGCAGCTCGCGGGCCATGTAGTAGCAGGCGGCCGAGAACGACCCGACGGCCTCCGGCTTGGCGCTCTTCCAGGCCGGCGGCTTGGAGAAATCCGTGCGGGGCGTGCGGCTGTCGGCGTGGTCGACATAGGCCATGCGCAGGCCGTCGTCGTTGGCCGAGCGGACCTCGGACCAGCTGTTGTTCCCGCGCTCGACCGGCAGCTCCATGTTCGACTGGCCCGAGCATAGCCAGACGTCGCCGACCAGCACGTCGCTGACCGTCTGGGTCGCGCCCGAGGCCGCCTTGGCCTGCAGCTTATAGGGACCGCCCGCCGCGAAGGCCGGCAGGTCGGTCCGCCAGGCGCCGTCGGGGCCGGCCGTGGCGGTCGCGGACTTGTCGCCTAGGGTGATCGTCACCGCCTCGCCCGGCTTGGCGCGGCCGAACACCGGCAGCGGCCGGTCGCGCTGCACCACCGCGTGGTCGGCGAACAGGCCGTTGAGCAGCGGCCCCTGAGCGGCGGCGGGCGTGGCCATCACGGCGGCCAGCAGGATCGGCGCGACACGGCGCATGCGGATACTCCCCATCCCCAAAACCCTCCCCCTCCTGGGGGAGGTGGCCCAGCGGGCCGGAGGGGGCCCGTTTTCAGCTTCCGCGACGCCAGCCGCTTCAGCAACGCCTTCCCCCTCAGTCGCTTCGCGACAGCTCCCCCAGAGGGGGAGCATCTATTCCCTAAACCACCGTCAGCTTCGTCGCCTTCAGGTCCACCGAGTTCGGCCCCACGAGGACCTGGAAGTCCCCCGGCTCGACCACCCGCTTCATCGCCAGGTTCCACATCCACAGATCCGATGGCCCCACCTCGAAGGTCACGGTCTGCTTCTCGCCCGGCGCCAGGGTCACGCGCCTGAAGTGCTTCAGCTCCAGCACCGGACGGGTCACCGAAGCGGCCTCGTCGTGGACATAGAGCTGCACCACCTCGTCGCCGGCCACCTTGCCGGTGTTGGTCACGTCGACCGACACCGTCGTGCTCTCGCCCTGGCCGATGCTGGCCTTGGAGAGGCGCGGGGCGGCGATGTCGAAGCTCGTGTACGAAAGCCCGAAGCCGAACGGATAGAGCGGGCTGGTCTCGCGGTCGAACAGATAGCCGCGGCGGGCCGTGGGCTTGCGGTTGTAGTAGATCGGCAGCTGGCCGACGTCGCGGGCGATGCTGACCGGCAGCTTGCCGCCCGGATTGGCGCGGCCGAACAGCACGTCGGCGGCGGCGTTGCCGGTCTCCTGGCCCAGGTACCAGCCCTCGACCAGGGCGTCGGCCTTCTGCGCCAGCAGGTTCACCGACAGCGGCCGGCCGTTGAGCAGGAACACCACGGTCGGCTTGCCCAGAGCGAAGATCGCCTGGGCCAGATCGTTCTGCTGGCCGACGAGATCCAGGCTGTCGCGGTCGCCCAAGTGATGGTCGGCCCAGGCCTCGCGGCTGGTCTGCTCGTTGTCGCCCAGCACCATGACGACGACGTCGGCCTTCTTGGCCACCTCGATGGCTTCGGCGATGAGCCTGGCGTTCACTGCCGGATCGACCAGCTTGACCTCGTCGGCGGCCCAGACGCGCTTTTCGGTGATCCGCACGGCCTCGGCGTAGTCGAGGGCGAAGCCCTGGGCCTTGGCCTCGGCGGTCAGGCCCTCCAGCACGGAGACCACGTGGCGCGGCTCGTCGGAATAGCCGCCGATCGGGGTGTCCTTGGCGTGGGCGCCCAAGAGCGCCAGGCGCTTGATCTTCTTGCCGTCCAGCGGCAGCAGGCCCTTGTCGTTCTTCAGCAGCACCACCGCCTTGCGGGCGGCTTCGCGGGCCAGGGCGACGGCCTGCGGCGTCGCGGTCCTGGCGTCAGCCGTCTTTTCATCCGCATACGGATTTTCAAAGAAGCCGCCCTCGAACTTGATCCGCAGCACCCGCGCCACGGCCGCGTCGACCTCGGCTTCCGGAATGCGCCCGGCGCGCACCAGCTGCGGCAGCAGCACATAGGCCTCGCCGTCCGGCAGCTCGACATCCACGCCGGCATGCATGGCCATCACCGCCGTGTCGGCGACCTGGTCGGTCAGCTTGTGGCGGCTGATCAGTTCCTTGATGGCGAAATAGTCGCTCTGGACCGAGCCCTGATAGCCCCACTCGCCGCGCAGCACGTCGGTCAGCAGCCAGCGGTTGGCGTGCGAGGGCACCCCGTCGATCTCGTTGTAGCTGGGCATGACCGAGCGCACGGGCAGCTCCTTCACCGCCCGTTCGAACGGCGGGAAGAAGTTCTCGCGCAGGGTCCGCTCGGCGATCTGGGCGGGGCCGACATTGGTGCCGTTCTCGGGCTGGCCGTGGCCGGTCATGTGCTTGAGGGTGACGAACACCTTGTCGGGGGCCAGCGGCAGCGTCTTGCCCTGGAATCCGCGGATGGCGGCCAGGCCCATCTCGGCGCAGACGTGCGGGTCCTCGCCATAGGTCTCCTCGATGCGGCCCCAGCGCGGGTCGCGGGCCACATCCACGACGGGCGCGAGCGCGATGTTGGAGCCCCGGGCGCGCATCTCCTTGGCGGCGGTGGCGAACACCTTCTCCACCAGCTCGGGATCGAAGGTCGAGGCCAGGGCTATGGCCTGCGGGAAGCTGGTGGCGTCGCGGGCGACATAGCCGTGCAGGGCCTCGTCGTGCATCAGCATCGGGATGCCCAGGCGGGTCTTCTCCACCGCCCACTTCTGGGCGGCGTTGGTGTAGCGGGCGGTCTGCGGGGCGTTGCGGCCCACCGAGCCGTCGTCGGCCCCGGCGGCGGCGTTGACCTCCTTGGTGGGCTTCAGGCCCTTGCGGTCGGTCGGACGCGAGATCTGGCCCAGGCCGTTGGGGAAGTTCTTGGACGCGGTCTCGGGCGAGAAGTCGCCCTCCGGCGTCTGGATCGCGGCCTTGGTCAGCCAGATGCCGATCAGTTGGGCGGCCTTCTCCTCCAGGGTCATGCGCCCCAGCAGGTCCTTGACCCGCGCCTCGACCGGCTGGGAGGCGTCCTTGTAGAGCGGCTTGTCGCCCCCCCCTGGCTTGTTCGCCTTCGGCGCGGCGCGGACCACCGGGGCCATGGCGGCGCCGAGAGCCGCCAGGCTGACGCCCAGCGTGCGGCGGGTAAGGGTGGTGGTCATCCTTGCGTTTCCCCAGCATTCAGTCACGGCGGCTTCGCGCCGTCTTGCCTGACACTATGGGAGAGCTTGTCAGACCACTCAAGCCCAAATGTTACCGGTCACTTCAGTCGGAGGCCGGAACGGTCGAAAGGCGCAATCCCAGCGCGCCCACCACCTTCAGCACGGTGTCGAAGCGCGGATTGCCGTCGGTCGCCAGCGCCTTGTAGAGACTCTGCCGCCCCAGTCCCGCCGCCTCGGCGATCCCGCTCATGCCCTTGGCCCGCGCCAGGACGCCCAGCGCATCGGCGATGAAGGCGGCATCGTTGGTCGCCAGCGCCTCGTCGAGATAGGCGGCGGCGGCCTCCGGCGTCTCCACATAGACGGCGGGATCGAAGGGCTGGGTCTCGACGCTCATGCCACCTTGCCTCGGAATGTCTCCCACAGGAGACAACCTCACTCGAAGCGAGGCAAGCTTCAAGTCGTCATCCCGGCCGCAGCGAAGCGGAGAGCCGGGACCCAGGGGCGGCCGCACTGCGCCTGGCCCCTGGGTCCCGGATAAGCCCTTCGGGCTTTCCGGGATGACGATATTAGGCGGCAGGGAAGTTGCTTTCGCAAATCACCGACGCGGTCACCCCGCCCAAGCGTCCACCACCCCCTCCAGCACGGTCAGCGGCGTCGGCCCCACCAGCAGCGCCGTGTCGTGGTAGCGGCGGATGTCGAACTTGCCGCCGAGCCTTGCCTTGGTCCGCTCGCGCAGGGCCGCCCAGACGGTGTGGCCGACCTTGTAGGAGCAGGCCTGGGCGGGGTTGGCGCAGTAGCGTTCGACCTCGCGGGTGATGCGGCCCTCGTCGTCGCCGCCGGTCTCGACCATGTAGGCGATGGCCTTCTCGCGGCTCCAGTCCTTGGCGTGGATGCCGGTGTCGACCACGCAGCGCGAGGCGCGGAAGAGGCGCGCCTGGTACATGCCCAAGAGGCCCAGGTCGTCGTTCTCGTAGAGGCCCATCTCCATGGCCACCTGTTCGGCGTAGAGCGCCCAGCCCTCGGTGTTGGCCGAGAAGAACATGTTCTGCCGCAGCTTGGGCAGGCTGCCCTCGGCGGTCAAAGCCAGCTGGAAGTGATGGCCCGGCGCGGCCTCGTGATAGGTCAGGGTCGGCAGGGCGTAGCGCGGGCGCTCGGCCGTGTCGCGAAGGTTGATGTAGAAGGCCCCGGGGCGCGAGCCGTCCAGCGGCGGACGCTCGTAATAGCCGCCCGACGAGCCGGCCTCGGTGTAGGGCGGGATGCGGCGCACCTCGACCGGGATCTTCGGGGTGATCCCGAACCATTGCGGCAGCTTGGGCTGCATCTCTGCAATCAGGCGATTGCAATATTCCAGGATCTGGGCGCGGCCCTCGTCGGTGTTGGGGTAGGCCTCGCCCGGCAGGTCCTTCAGCGCCGCCATCCGCTGGCCGACCGAACCCTGGGTGAAGCCGCGCTTCTTCAGGATCTCGTCCATCCGCGCCTGGATCTGCGCGCCCTCGTCCAGGCCCAGGCGGTGGACCTCGTCGGGGGTCTTTTCGGTGGTGGTGTAGATGCGCAGCAGGGCCGCGTAGAAGGCCTCGCCGTCCTTGAAGCGGCTCATGCCGGCGTCGTGCACGGCCTTGGCGCGGACGGCGGCCAGGGTCTCGATCTGGCGGTCCAGGGCCGGGTGGATCTGGCCGGCCAGCAGGGCGGCGGCCTTGGCGTCGTAGTCGCCGAAGGCCTTGGCGCGGCGGGCCAGCGAGGCGACCAGCACGTTCTTTTCCGGGGGCAAGCTACGGAACTGCTTCAGCTGGCCGATGGCCTTGTCGAGGATGAAGTCCGACGGGATCACGCCCTTGGCGGCGTCGGCCCGCACCCGCTCGCTCTCCTGGTCGAGCACGGCGGCGAAGCCGGCCATGCGGGCCAGGTAGCTGTCGGCGTCGGCCGCCGAGGCCACCGCGTGCTTGCTGTCGAGGAAGCTCGGCACCGACGAGTAGCCGCCGTAGAACTGGGTCACCACGAACGGCCGCGACACCGCGCCGTAGTCGAAGCCCGAGGCCTTATCGCGCGCGCCGTAATAGTAGGCGGCGGTGTCGTAGTTGACGGCGTCGTCGCCGCTCAGCGCCTTGCGATCGATCGCCTTGAGGCGCTTTAGCCGGGCGGCCGGCTCCTTGCGCTCCCTGATCCAGGCGGCGATCGAGCGGTCGCCCAGCTTCGTGCGCGCGCCGGCGTGAGCGCCGGTGTCGAGGCCCAGATTGGTGGCCTGCTCGGGGCTCTCGGTCAGGTCCTCGTCGAAGAAGGCGTCGAACAGGGCGTAGAGCTTGCCGCGCTCGTCCTTCGGGGCGGCCATGGCCGGCAGGGCGGTGGAGACGGCGACAGCGGTCGCCCCGGCCAGCAGCTGGCGACGATCGAAGGTGTTGGAATCGGACATGGGCTCTTCCAGGACAGGCGCGGCCGCGCGTCTTGGAAGGCAAAGCCGTCCGGCGCCTCGCGGCCCGGGCGCCGGACGGCTCTATGGGCTTACTTGCGGGCGGCCAGGATGTCATCCAGGCGCGCCGGGGTTCCGGCCACGCGCTCGAGGCGCGGGTAGCGCAGGCCGCCCGTGTAGTCGAGCTTCACGGTGCGATAGCGCGAGCCTTCCTTGACCAGCAGTTCGACCGGCTGGCCCTTGGCGGTGTCCTTGACGGCGGCCTTCAGCTTGTCGGCGTCATAGGCCTCGCCGTTGACGGCCACCAGGGTCAGGCCCTGGGTCAGGCCGGCCTTGAAGGCGGGACCATCCCACTGCACGTCGCTGAGCACGCCGTCCGAACCGACGGTCAGGCCGATCGAATAGGCCAGGTTGGTGACCTTGCCGCGCGTCTCGGAGACCTTGAAATAGTCGGTCGGCGCATCGGTATAGACCAGCTTGTAGCCGCCGCGCGTCAGGCCATCGAGCGGGGCCTTGGGATTCACCCCCTCGATGCGGTCCTTCAGGAAGGTCGACCAGTCGTAGGCCACCACGCCGTTCAGCGCCGCCACCACGTCGTCGAAGGTGTAGGTGTGCGAGACGTACGAGCCGTCGGCCACGCCGAAGAAGGCCTTGGCGAAGTCGTCGAGCGACTTCTTGCCGTTCGTCTTCTCGCGGATCAGCGTGTCGGCGTCGAGCCAGACCAGCTGGCCTTCGGAGTAGTAGTCCTCGCTGCGCTGGTAGGAGAGCCACGACAACGGCTTGCGGTTGGCGATGATGGGGTCGTTGGTGGTGTCCTGCACCGGGCGCCAGTCGCGGCCGCGACGGCTGTCGTAGGCGGCCGCCGTCATGGCGATGGCGTCCAGCGTCTGCTCCTTGTTGAGCAGGCCCGAGCGCGACGACAGCACGTAGCCCCAGTACTGGGTCTGGCCCTCATAGACCCACATCAGGCTGTCGCGCATCGGGGTGTTGAGGGTCGGGGTCCACAGGTCGGCCCCGCGGCGGAACTTGCCGTTCCACGAGTGGGTGTATTCGTGGGCCAGCAGGTCGCGGCCGACATAGGCCTTGTCCCAGTCGGTGAAGTACTTGGGCGCGACGCGGTTCTCGCTCGACTGGTGGTGCTCCAGGCCGATGCCGCCCAGCTGGTCCGACAGGGCCACCAGGAAGTCGTAGTGGTCGTAGTGATGCGAGCCGTAGAGCTTGTAGGCCTGCTGGACCAGGTTCTTGTGGATCTGGATCTGCTCGGGCTTGAACTCCAGCAGCTCGGGCTTGTCGGCGATCATGTTGAGACGCACCGGAACCTTGGCGCCCGGATCCAGCTCGACCGACTTGAAGTAGCGTCCGGCGAACATCGGCGAGTCGACCAGGGTCTCGACCGTGGTCGGCTTGAAGGCGGTCACCTGGCCTTCGGTCTTGGCGACCTCGAGGGCCGAGGCGAACTGGAAGCCCTCCGGCAGCTTGACGGTCGGCTCGACGGCGATGCGGCGGGTGAAGTGGCCGGCCGGATACATGGTCATCTGCAGCCACTGCAGGTTCAGCATGTCCGGCGTCATGACCATGCGGCCGACCTTGGTCTCGACCGGCGACAGGAACTTGTAGGCGATGTTCAGCTCGGTCACGCCGGCCGGCACGTCGATGTGGAAGGCGTTGACCTCGACCACGTCGCGCTTCCAGGGGATCACCTGGCCATTGGCGGTGATGACGAGGCCCGCCAGCTTGTCGATGTCGTTGCGCGGCGAGTGGCCGCCCGGCACCCACTCCGGATAATAGAGGGTCAGCGGGCCGGGCTTGGCGACCGGCAGGGTCAGCTTGATGTCGAAGATCTTGCGCTCGAGGTCGGTGGCGTCGACGTAGAGCTTCAGCACGCCCGGATAGGCCACGTCCTGCGGGGCGGCGATCGGCGGGGTCGGCGGGGCCGGCTGGGGCAGGTAGTCCTGGGCGAGCGCGGCGCCGCCCACGAGCGACAGAAGCGAAACCGAGAAGAAAAGCGCTTTCACGAAACGACCCCAATGCAGCCCGCGAAGTCCCCTCGCGGCAGGAAGCCTGGATGTTTCTTTTGTTGAGCCCCGCTTGTCGAGGCCAAGCTGGCCGCACGCTGTTATAATATAGCTAGACTGGGTCCAGCTCCGGATAGCGCCGGAAGATGCCCATTTCGTTGAACGGAATGCGTCTTTCGGAGGCGAGATAGGCGGCGATGCGCGGCAGGTCGGCGACACGGTCTCGCAAGGCCACGACCTTGGGAAGGCGGGCTCCAGCTTCGCCATGGCGTGCGGGAAGGCGTAGCGCAGGCCTTCGAGCGCCTGGAACAGCGACAGGTCGGCATAGCTGACCGCCCCGCCCGCCAGCCAGGCGCCTCCTCCGTCCAAGGCCCGTTCGAACCAGCCCATGAACTTGGGGATCCGCTCGGCGCGGAACTCGGCCGAGCGCCGCTGCGCCTCGGCCTTCTGGTCCTCGTAATAGAGCCCCGCCCCGACCGGATGGTGGGTGTCGTGGGCCTCGACCACCAGGTCGGCGATGGTCAGCTGCAGCTGGTTGACCCACAGCCGGCCGCTCTCGGCGGCTGGCGCCAGATCGTGCCTCGGTCCGAGATAGAGCAGGATGTTGGCCGTCTGGCTGATGACGAGATCGCCGTCGACCAGGAACGGCGGCGCGAACGCCGCGCGCGATCCGCCCAGCTCAGCCAGGTCGTCCATCAGGGTGTCCTCGCCGCCGCCCTCCGCTTCGGGCGCGCGGGCGACGTCGACATAGGGCGCGCCGGCCGCCTCCAGCGCCAGGCGGACAAACTCGCCGCGCCCTTGAATTCCCGGCCAATAATGCAGCTGATAGGTCATGGTCACATAACCGATCGCGAGCGCATCGTTTCCAATCGTGGCCACAGCACGATCCGCTCTTGTAATTGCAAGTCGCTCTCAAGTATGGACGGCGGCACTGAAGCTCGTCCGCCCCGGAATCCCGTGAAAGCCGCCGCCGAACAGAACCGCCGCTCCTTCTGGCTGAAGCAGTTGCACCAGTGGCACTGGATCAGCGCGGCGCTCAGCCTGGTGGGCATGCTGCTGTTTGCGATCACCGGCTTCACCCTGAACCACGCCGGCCAGATCGAGGCCGAGCCCAAGGTCGTCACCCGCAAGGCCACCCTGCCCGCCGACCTGCTGGCCGAGCTGGCCAAGGGGCCGGTGGAAGGCAAGCGCCCGCTGCCGATCAAGGTCGAGACCTGGCTCGACAAGGCCGTCGACGCCGACATCGCCCGCCGCGTGGGCGAATGGTCCGACGCCGAGGTCTATCTGGCCCTGGCCCGCCCGGGCGGCGACGCCTGGATCGCCATCGACCGCGAGACCGGCGCCGTCGAGCACGAAAAGACCACCCGCGGCGCGGTCAGCCTGCTCAACGACCTGCACAAGGGCCGCAACGCCGGCAAGGCCTGGGGCTGGTTCATCGACATCTTCGCCGGCGCCTGCGTGATCTTCACGGTCACCGGCCTGATCCTGCTGCAATTCCACGCCCGCGGACGGCCGATGACCTGGCCGCTGACCGCCGCCGGGCTGGCCATACCGCTTCTCCTCGTGATCCTGTTCGTCCACCTCTAGAGAAAGGCCGCCTTCCGTGAAGCGCACCGTCTCCCTGCTGACCTTCGCCGGCGCCGCCGTCGGCGCTCCGGCGATGGCCGCCGACCTCAACGTCACCGTCGAGATCCCGCGCCTGACCGTGGCCGAGTACCACAAGCCCTACGTCGCCATCTGGGTCGAAGGCCCCGACGCCTCGGCCGCCGCCACCCTGGCCGTCTGGTACGACGCCGACTCCCGCGAGGACAAGGGCCAGAAGTGGCTGAAGGACATGCGCCAGTGGTGGCGCAAGGCCGGCCGCGCCATGAGCTTCCCGGCCGACGGGATCACCAGCGCCACCCGCGCGCCCGGCCCGCAGAAGCTGGCCTTCAGCGGCGCCAAGAGCGAGCTCTCCAAGCTGAAGCCGGGCGAGTACACGCTGGTGGTAGAGGCCGCCCGCGAAGTCGGCGGCCACGAGGCCGTCCGCGTCCCGTTCACCTGGGGCAAGCCCGGCAAGACCGCCACCGCCAAGGGGACCGCCGAACTCGGCGCCGTCTCGGTCACCGTCAAGTAAGAGGGGATAACGCCATGAACATCCGCAAGCGCCTCCTGGCCCTGACCGCCATCACGGCGGCCCTGGTCGCCGCCCCGCTGGCCGCCAACGCCCACCGCGGCTGGATCGTGCCCTCCGCCACCGTCCTATCGGGCGACGGCGCCTGGGTGACGGTCGACGCGGCCGTCTCGAACGAACTGTTCTACCCCGACCACCGCCCGATGCGCCTGGACGCCGTGGTCATCACCACGCCGGACGGTACGACCGAGCCGCTGAAGAACGGCTCGACCGGCCAGTACCGCTCGGTGTTCGACGTCGAGCTGGCCAAGCCGGGCACCTACCGCATCGGCACCGCCACGGCCAACATCGTGGCCAGCTGGACCGACGCCGGCCAGGTCAAGCGCTTCCGCGGCACGCCCGAAGAGTTCGCCGCCCAGGTTCCGGCCGGCGCCGCCGACCTGAAGACCATCAAGAGCTTCAGCCGCAACGAGACCTTCGTCACCCGCGGCGCGCCTACCGCCGTGAAGCCGACCGGCAAGGGCCTGGAGCTGGTTCCCGTCACCCACCCCAACGACGTGGTGGCCGGTGAAGCCGCGACCTTCAAGTTCGTGATCGACGGCAAGCCCGCCGCCGACCTGGAAGTGACGATCGTGCCGGGCAATTCGCGCTATCGCGCCAATCCGGGCGAGATCAAGGTCAAGACCGGCCCCGACGGCGCGGTGAAGTTCACCCTGCCGGAAGCCGGCATGTACTGGCTGAACGCCAGCGTCCGCACCGGCGAGACCGGCCGCGGCGGCGGCATGGGCGGCCCGGGCGGTGGCGCTCCGGGCGGCCAGGGCGGCCAGGG
>NZ_QHJY01000026.1 GCF_003185805.1 Caulobacter sp. D5 | reverse complement strand
GGTGAAGCTGTCGGCGCCGTAGTAGTCGCTGGTCGGCGTATAGGTCGCCGTCGTGCCGCTTATCGACACCGTTCCGTGAGCCGGGGCCGAGGCCGAAAGGCTGGCATAGACCCCGCTCGGGGCCAGGGTGATGGCCTTGGGCGTGTTGTAGGCCGTCGAGGCCGACATCGCCGCGACAGTCGGCGCGGCAGGCGCGGGCACCGTCAGGCTGACCGTCGCCGCCGCGCTCGTCCCGCCGGGACCCGTGGCCGTGTAGGTGAAGGCGTCAGCCCCGTAGTAGCCGTTGGTCGGAGTGTAGTTCGCGGTCGTCCCGGCCAGCGTGACCGAGCCGTGCGAGGGCTGGGCTCCGATCGCCAGGGTCGTGTAGAGACCCGACGGCGAAAGCGTTATGGCTTTCAACGTGTTGTAGCTGGTCGTCGCAGAAACGGCGGCGACCGTCGGCGGCGTCGGCGCTGCGATGGTAATGTCAACGCGACGGTTGGCCGACGTGCCGCCCACATTGGTGAGATTGTAGGCGAAGGCGTCCGCGCCGCTCACGCCTGTGTTGGCGGTGTAGAGACTGTTCCAGCCGCCGTTCGCCCAGGTCCAGGCCGCCAGCTTGCCCAGCGACGGCTGGCTTACGTAGAGCGACGTCCCGGCGTCGGCGGGAATGAAGATGTTGACCGTGCTGTTGTAGGCTAGCGCAAAGTTCAGGTCCGACGGCGTGGGCGCGGGGGGCGTGCTGATCGTCACGCTGACGACGGCCGGCCGGCTCTCCCCGCCCGGCCCGACGGCCTTGTAAGTGAAGCTGTCCGCGCCATAGCTGCCCGACGAGGGCGAATAGGTCGCCGTCACGCCGCTGATCGAGGCGGCGCCCTTCGTGGGGGCGGCGACCACCTGGAGCTGGCTGTAGGCGCCCGTGGGATAGAGCGTGATCTGCTTGGGCGTGTTGTAGGCGACTGACGCGGTTACGGCGCGGGCGCCGGGCGCCGACGGTGTAGCCACGGTGACGCTGACGACCGCGGGCGCGCTCTGACCGCCAGGGCCGATGGCCCGGTAGCTGAAGCTGTCGACGCCGATGTAGCCGGCGTTGGGGGTATAGGTGGCGACCTCGCCGCCAAGGGAAACCACGCCCTTGGTGGGCGCGGAGACGATGGCGAGGCTGGTGTAGTTTCCCGCCGGAGCCAAAGCAATCGGCGTCGGCGTGTTGAAGACCGCGCTCGCCGAAATCGGCAACGCGTTGGGCGCAGTCGAGGCGGGCGAGGCGCTAAGCTGGGTACGATTGCCAGCCTTGTCATAAGCATAGGCGACAGCTGCACCGTTCGGATAGAGCACGGCGACCACACGGCCGGCGGCGTCGTAGCGATAGAGGACGCCCGTAGAGGTCTGCGCGACTGCGCCGGCAGCAAAGCTCGACACCATCAAACCGGCCAAGCCCAGGCCGCCAACGCCACGCATCGTAGACGCCAAAGCGGCCGCGCCGAACGCGCGCCCCAAACTGCAATACATAGCCGCCCCCAGCGCGTACGAGCGCCACACACAACTGGGGATAATCAATTAGTCCAGAAAGCGTCAATATGGCAAAGCTTGTCGGCGATCGATATGTTTTGAAATGCACCGCCACTTGGTCATCTCGGTGATCGGCGAGCCACCTGAATCTCGCCCACAGCCTGCGCAATTGCCGCGCAAAGCCTACCGGGAGCGCAGACGCTTTACGAACCGTGCTGTAACGCAAGGCCGCGTCAGCAAGTCGGTCACACCCGACAACAGACCTGCCATCACGAGCCTGATCGTCCCGCCCAGCAGGGCGATCAGCACGGCCCGCGCCATACGGCCGATCGCTTCGATACGGCGCATGGCCGCCTCCTCTTCAAGGCGCCCGCTGCGCAGCCAAACGAGAATCCTTTAGAGACGCGGGCCTCGCCGACACCGGACGCGACCACGCCTAGCGGTCGCCGCGGCCGGACGTCTCGTCCTCGCGACTGTGGCGGTGTCGGCGAGATGGCGCAGCAGTGCCTGGGCGGCGGCCAAGAGCAGGGTCACGCACATGAAAAGCATTACCCGCGCCACCAGCGCGTCGACTGAGGCGAACCGCTCGACGGTGCGCGAGGGTCGCGACGAAAAACGCCGATGATGATCTTACGGACCAGCGCGCGTTGCTCCCACACACAAGAACTTCCGAACAGGTCCTCAATCATATAAGCCCGGCGCGCAACCAGTGGTTACTCGCCTTGAGCTTCACTCCAAACGCTCGCGCCCCTCGAAAACTTAATAGGCGCGACGCCCTGGCGTTAATGACGTCCGTCGCATTGCACGCGGTTCTGCTGCTGGCGATATTCGGCCGGCCGGGAGGCGAACTGGCCGCCGCCGGCGGCGGCGAGGCCGAAGGGCCGGTCGAACCCTACGTGGCGGTGGAACTTTCCGGCCGCGCGGGCGCCGAGCAGCCTGATCCGGCCCAGACCCACGCGGCCCAGGTGGCGCAGTTGCTGGCCAGGCTCCGCCAGGCCGATCCCGCAATCGCTATCCCTCTCTCTCAAGACCAGTCGCGCGTCAGCGCGCGCAGCTTGCTCGATGCAGTGGAAGCGGCCCGCGCCGAACGCAGCCACGGCGACGCCGAAGGTGTCGGCGAGGGAAAGGTAGAGCGCGACGACGGAGGGCAAGGCGCGGGACGGAACCGCGACGGCCAAGTCGCCCAGCCCTCAGCCGGCCCGCGGTCATCAGCGCCGACCAGCGGCAAGGGCGCCGGTGCGGGCGGCCTATTCGGCTTCGTTGAGCCGTGCTGGAAGAAGCTGCCCGGACGCTCGGGTGTCGCGGTGAGGCTGGAGGTCATTTTGGACGCAGGAGGCCAGATCGCCAGCCCACCAAAAATCTTGCGGCCCGACAACGCCCGCCCCAGCGACGCGCGGCTGATCGCTGAAGCTCGCGCCATCGCGGCGCTTACCAACTGCCTGCCCTACACCGGCGCAGGCCGTCTCTCCGGACGGCCGCAGATCGTCGATTTTCCCACGCTGTGATTGCAAAGCCGACATTGCCAGCAGACCGCCTAGTCTCATAGCGCTAGTCTGGTTACGCAAGACCGTTTGGACTTGGATGCTGCAGCGCGCTTAGCGCATACGGCAAGTGCCTGACGGTTCTGGGCAACGATCCGCCCACCTATTCGACTGTCGCGCCATCTCCCAGCGTCGGCGGTCTGTAGCAACCGCTCGCCCGCCGACCACAGATCCCGCCGCAGGACATGCGCCGCCCTCTTCTCCGGCCACGCCCACCGCTCGGGCGCCGCCCGCGCCACGACATTAGGCAGCAAGACGCCGAGAACGGCCCCGACCAGCAACCCAGCCACCGCTGCCTGCACCAACCGCCAGTTCTGAACGCTCGCCAGCCGCGCCCGATCGACCCACGCGTCGAGATCACCCGTCGCCCGCCGCAGACCCTCCTGCGCTTGGTTGAGCGTCGCCCGGTCCTGCCGCCGCGCCTCCTCGCCCGCCGCCGCGATCTGTCGCGCCACCTCCGCAGGGCTGAGCGCCAAGGCCGGACTGGCCATCACTTTCCCCAGCCGCGCCCCCACCACCGACAAGCCTTTATAAATCTCACCCAACGTCTCGCTGTAATCGGGCGCCGCCGCCCGCTCGGCCGCCAGCCCCGCCACCGCGACGTTCAGCAACGCCACCTCCCGCCGCAGCGCCTCGAACGCCGCCGCGGCCGGATCGCCCTGCGCCTCTGATCCGATCTCGTGCTCCATCATCGCCTCCTAGATGCCAAGCCCGCGCCCTCGGCCGATGCCGAGGCATTCGATCAGCCCTTGCCTGACGCTGCGCCCCATCTCCGGCGGCAGGCCAAGCTCGGCCCGCCGGCCGCGAAGCAGCGACTCCACCTGCGGATCGCGCTGCAGGCTCTTGGCCATGTCGCCCAGGCGCGCCTTGACCTGGCCCGCGCCGCTCATGTCGCCAACGCGATGTAGCGCCGTGCGCTGCCGCTCCAGGCCCTGCCAACGCTCCACGAACCGATCGGCCCGCAAACGCGGATCGGCCCGCACCTCGGCCTCCAGCTGCAGAACCCGGATGGCCCGCTGCGTGCGCCCTGCGGCGGTCTCGCCGGCCATGGCCGGATCGCGGACATAGGCCCGCTCCAGATCCTTGGCGGCGTGCGGACTGATCTTCCCCAGCGCCTGTCGCGCCTCCTCCAGCGCCCTCCGCTGGTGGGCCAGGACCGGCAGACCGCGCTCGTCCATCCGCATGACGTCGACCGCGGCGCGCGCATGGCGCTCGATCGCGCGATGCTGGTCGAACTGGCCAACGCCCCGCGCCGCCGCCGCCGGCTCCCGCACCGGGCTAGCCGGCTTGAAGCCGGCGAACATCCCGCGCTCGCGCTGCGGCGGCGCCTTCGGTCGCACCGACGCCGGCACGTGGATGTCGCGGCGCTCCGCGAAATCGCTGGCCATGTCCTTGGCCCGCTCGCGCGAGAGGACTCGGGTCAGCTTGCCCAGATCCTCGAACTCGTCGCGGCCGTAGTGGATCTGCACGCTGTCGCGGTGACGCGAGAGAGCGACATAGGCGCCGTGGCGATCCAAACCGGGCGTCGCCAGCACATGGGCGCGGTCAACCGTGACGCCCTGGCTCTTATGGATGGTGGCCGCATAGCCGTGATCGACTTGGGCGTAGTCCTTCAGGTCAAAGACGACCGATCGCCCGACGTCGAGCCGCACGCTCATCTGCGTCGGCGAGACCTGTTCGATCTCCCCAAGCATGCCGTTCTTCACGCCCAGCCCGCGATCGTTCTTCAGGAACATCAGCCGGTCGCCGGTGGCGAACGCCCGCTCGCCCCGCTCGGCCTTGACCGTCACGTCCTCGCCTAAGGCGCCGGCCTGACGCAGGCGCTCGCGGGCCGTCAGATTGAGATCGCGCACCTCATCGTTGGTGTGGGTGAGGATAATCCGGCTCTTGTCCGGCTCGGCGACCCGATGGCGATCCCAGCGCTCGACCAGGTCCTCGCGCGCCTGGTCGCGGGTCTGCGCGGCGTGGACCATGCCCCGCGCCTCGTAGGCCGCGAGCGCCTCGCCCGTCCGACCGGTGGCCAGATGCCGCGTGGCGTCGCGCTGCCAGTCCTCATGCTGGCGACGGACCTGAGTAATCTCGACGTGGCTATGACGCTCGGCAATCGAGCGGAACGCCGCGCCGGCCTCGATGGCCTGGAGCTGCTCGGGATCGCCGACCAGCACCACTTTGGCCCCGGCCTTCTCGGCGGTCGACAGCAAGCGCTCCATCTGCCGCGAGCCGATCATGCCGGCCTCGTCGATCACCAGCACGTCGCGCGCGTCGAGCAACTCGCGATCCTGCTTCCATTGATGCTCAAGGCTGGCGATGGTGCGCGAGACGATGCCCGATCCCCCTTCCAGGTTCTCGGCGGCGATGCCCGACAGCGCCAGGCCCTGGACGCGGTAGCCGGCGTCCTCCCAGGCCTCCCGCGCCACGCCCAAGAGCGCCGACTTGCCCGTGCCGGCATAGCCGACGATGACCCCCAGATCCCGACCTTCGGTGACGTGCTCGAACGCCGCCCTCTGCTCGCCGGAAAGGACAAGCCCCCGCTCGCCTGCCTGCGCCAAGGCGCGCCGCTGTTGCAGCTGACTGACTTCGTGCGCCCCGCGCTGGGCCATCAACTCACTGGCGCGATGCAGCCGATCCTCGACGGCGAGCATCTCGCGGCTGGTGAAGCGATCCTGGCCGTGGCCGTCCTGGCCCAGCGCCACCATCTCGGGCGAGGCCTGCACCGCGCTCATGGCGCGATCGAACTGCTCCTTGCCGTCCGAGTGGCGGTGAATGAACTTGGCCAGATCCTGGCGGGTGAACGTCGCTTGCTGGTGGGTGATTGCGTCCAGCGCGATGCGCGGATCGGCGATGATCTTGTCGCCATTCTCCCGCGCGATCCGCCGATGATCTTCGAGCCGTTCGGCCTCCAGGCCCTCGCCGGCCATACGCCCGGCCGCGGGGCCGATCTTGTTCTGCGGCTCAAGCTCGATGCCCTGGTCTTCCAGGCTGCGGTGATCGATCCGCGCGTCGATGTCGAGCGAGGCGAGCCGCTCATTGACGTGGTCGGCCCAGGCTTCTCGCCAGTGCTCGACCAGTTCGGTGCGGTTCCAGTCGCGGACCTTGGCGCCGAAGCCCTCCTCGCCAACTTCGCGCATCGACAACATGACGTGGGCGTGCGGTTTCGCCAGGCCATCAGGGCCGATGTCCCAATGCACATTGAGATCGGCGACCATGCCGCGATCGACCATCTCGCGCTGGACGAAGTCGCGGGCCAAGGCGATGCCTTGGACCTGGTCCATCTCGCGGGGGATGGCAAACTCGACCTCGCGCGAGAGCTGGGCGTCCTTGCGCTTTTCGCCGGCCTCGACGGTGTTCCACAGCGTGGCTTGGTCGGAAAGCTGCTCGGGCGCTCCGTCCGGCAGCATCACTTCGGAATGGACGACGCCGCTCTTGCCGGTGAAGTCATGGTCGCGATCGAGCCGCTCGTCGTGCAGCCGGCTGGCGGAGCGATAGGCGGCCGAGGCCACGGCGCTGGCCCCGCTGGCGCGGCTGATGACTTTGACGCTGAAGTGGTAGATCGCCATGGCGACAGACCACTTACCCCCTCAAGCGCACGTCGGCACGACGTATAAGCGCGCCCTCCAAGATTAAAATCTCGGGAGGGACCGGGCCGTCCCAGTCTGCTCCGGCGACCTTACAGCATTCCAGGGCCCGCTGTTTTATCCTGAGCGCATTCCGCAATCGAAGGAGACTGCGATGCGCAAACCCCGTGACTTCGATGCAGAGCTCAAGAGCCTCGAAGACAAGGCCAAGACGCTGAAGGATCGCAAGGTCAGGCAGCTTGGCGAGCTGGTGATCGCCACCGGCGCCGACGCCTTCGACGTCGAGACCCTGGCCGGCGGGCTGCTGGGTCTCACCGACGCTGGAGACGACGCGCGCAAGCAAGCCTGGAGGAAGCGCGGCGCGGAGTTCTTTCGCGGCGGCAAGGGCGAGCCCGCACGTTCGGACGCTGCGCCAGGCGCTGGCGGCGACCAATGAGGCAGAGCGGCGCACAACAGCCGCGCGCCATCGCCTGGAAGCCCGGCGCGCCCGGCTCGACACGCGGGCCTGGGTGGTGAAGCGGCGTGAGCGGATCCGTCACCTGATCGAACTGGGCGGCCTCGTGCAAAAGGCCGGCCTCGTTGATCTCACCCGCGACGATCGCGCCGCGCTCTACGGCGCCTTCCTGACCTTAGCGGCGATGCTCAAGGGCGCTGATGCCGAGCACACCCTGGCGCTCTGGCGGCGCGGCGGGAAGCGGGCGTTTGAGGCGGAGGCCGAGGCCAAGAACGGCCAGGGCTGAGGCCGATCCCCATCACGGGCGCCGACCGCCCTCCCCTCGGAGACCATACGCCCTGGATCGCATGGTGGAACAAGGGCCGGACGGGCTGGCGCGCGTCAAGGGTGCGCGCCCTTGGGCGCGCATCGCGGAGCGACGGCGAAGCCGCCCTTGACCCGCACCATCCCGCCCGGCAGACGCTCTCCAAGCGCTCCAGGGCGAGCACCGACCGTTCCGGTCCTGGCTCCCGCCACGGGAGAGGAAGCCGGCGGCGCGGAGGGTAGTCGACACACCGGGGGGGAAGACCTAGCCGCCGCAGGTCGGCGTCCCACAGTTGGGACAACGGGTGATGCGCAGGTCTACCATCGCCGACTTGAAGAGGTCATAGCCGTCGCCCTGCTGGTGGATCATCACCTGCAGCGCCACCTCCAGCTTGGCGACCGCGCCCTTCAATTCGGAGGACCGCAACACGGCCAGCCCGTCGAGCCAGTCGCGCTGACGATCGAACAACGGCTTTAGCTCCTCGTCGATGGCGTCCATCTCCTCGGTGGGAGACAGCGCCACCCGCTCCTCGGGCGTCATGCGCTCCCAGCGCTTCTGCTCGACGAGAATGGTTTCCAGATCCGACCATCGAGAAAGCAGACGGCCGATCTCGGCGTCGAGCGCCAGCCATTCGGCGCAGCGCGTAACGACCGGGCTCACCGCAGCCGCACCGACATTGGCGCCGGCCATCACGGGCGCGGCGCTGGCGGCGCCGATGACGACGCGGCGAGAGATCGGCAAAGGCCCCTTGTCCTTAGGCATCGAAAAGCTCCGAACTGGGCGGTGAGCGTGGGGCGGGCCGGCTGCGCTCGATCAGGTCGACCGTGCGAGAAACCTCGACCAACGCGCGCGCCAAATGCGCCTGGACCTCGCCGACCGACAGGCCCATGTGGCGGGCGATGAAGCCGTAATCGAGCGCCTTGACGGCATTGAGCAGGAAGACGTCGCGCGTCCGCGTCGGCAGCCGCATCACCGCATAGGACATCACCTGTCCGGCATTGTGCGGGTCGAAGGTTCGGCCGCGCCACAGACTTGGATGCCGCCAGCGCCACCACTGGCTCGAGCTCAGGGGCCACAAAAATCGAAGGGGAGTCATCGGCGATCTCCCCCGCCATCGGCCTCACCCCAGGTCGCGGCAGCTTCGACGGCGTCGATCAGCGTCCGCACGATCTGGCAGGCCTGCGCCCAGTTCGCCGCCGCGATGCTCTCCGCCGGCATGCGCGCGATGGTGTGGGTTTGGTAGAATGGACTTAACAGCGCGGCGAGATCCGCAAGCCCGGCGGGCTCAATCCGGAAGCCCGCCCGCCTGGCCGACCTCAGCGCTTTCACGAGGTCGTGGCGGATTTGGATCCGGTTCCAGTCGTCGGTGATGCCACGGTCGAGCAGATAGGCCTTGAGCGCCAGTTCGATAGCGATGGCAAGGTGATAGCGCGTTCCTTCGGGATGGCGCTCCAGCGCGTGCTCGGCTGACAGATGGAAGCTCGCGGCGTTGCGCCGGAATGTCGCCGCGAGCGGGCGGTCAGCGCCGTCGCGCCTACGGGGCCCGCTGCAAGTCATTTGCCACAGAAGGCGGCCAGATCGCGCGCGGCCCGCGTGATCAGCCCGTGCGCTTCTGGCTCGTCTTCCTCAAAAATTAGGCGGGACGCCACCATCAGGTTGGCGATCACTGCCTCGATGCTGGCGGCCGGCGTCGGACGCATGGCCTTCAGCAACGCGAGCCTCTCGACCTGAAGCACGTCGAGGCGAGCGTCGATCTCGCTAAGTCTCACGCCCTTGGGGATCGCCGCCTGCTCTTCCGGCGAAAGTCGATACCAATTCATCTTCCGCATCAGCCAGCCTTCGAGCCGGCTCCACTCACTGAGGAGGCGCCGCTGCTCGGTGTCGGCTGCAAGCCAGCGCTGACAGAGCGCCACGGCTGGATCGGCCTGTGCCGCAGGAACCGGCAAGCCTGCCGTCAGTGGCGTAATCGCGCCACCTGCCATCACGGCCCGCCTGGAGAGTTGATCCAGACGCGCGGGCGTAGGCCCCGCCTTTCGACGTGACTCCATGACCTCTGCTCGCTAATCATAAGTGAGAATTTTATCATCACTCACAGCGCCATTCAGGTCAATTATAAAATGCGCATCCATGATAATAAAATTATCGCCCCATGATAGCGGCTGCACAGATCAAAGCTGCTCGCGCCCTCGTTGGTTGGAGCCAGCCGCAGTTAGTCGCAGCCTCTGGAGTGTCGCTGCCGACGATTGTGCGCATGGAGAGCGCATCTGGACCGGGTCGGAGTTCCGCGGCCAATGTGGACGCGGTTAAGCGCGCCTTGGAGCAAGCGGGGGTCTCTTTCCTAGACGCCGATGAAACCGGCGGGCCTGGCGTCCGCCTTCGGAAGTAGGCGCAGCCAGCTGCAACGAACCGCACCCAGGTGCGAAGAGATACGCTCAGGCTGCAGCCAGTACTCCCGACATACTTTTTTACCGCCGGGAGGTTCTTTTTGCTTCCCACAGTACGATCTGGCTGTTCGGGGGTCTTGCGGCTTCCAAAACTCGATCCAATTCTGGCTCGTCGAATGCCTTCAGATCTCATTCTGTGGAGTCTAAGCTATGGCCGAGTCAGACCGTATCCTGCGTATTCGTACCGTGCTGGCCCGAACGGGCCTTAGCCGATCGACCCTTTATCGGAAGATCAATGAGGGCTCTTTCCCCAAGCAGGTGGCCATCAGCGTCCATGGCGCCGGCTGGCGGGAGTCGGCGATCAATAGCTGGATCGCCGATCCGGCCGGCTATCATCAGGCAGCCCCGAAGGCGCATACGTGACTCATCTCTGACCTTGGGAGGGTCCGCTTTCTGACAGGGGCCAAGGCACCGGCCACGCGGCCCCACCACCGTCGCGCTCCGGCGGCTCCTTCGGTTTTTCCAACGTCCTTAGAACAGCATCGCGAAGCACCTCGCCCCGCCGAAGCCCTATGGCGGCGTCGCCCACTTTCCCGGCGGTATGGCAGAGTAGACGCCGAAGGAATCGCATGCCCGAAACATCGCAAACCGATCTGACGCCCGAAGCGCTAGACGCCATGGCGCGCCAACTCGAAGCCACCGGCCGCTACCGGCTGCTGCGCCAGTTCGAGACCTGCACCCTGCACGCCGACTATGACCCCGCCACCCTCAAAAGGGGGGTCTATCTAGATACCGAGACCACGGGCACCGATCCCCGCCGCGACGAGATTATCGAGCTGGCGATGATCCCGTTCGACTACGACCCCGAGGGTCGCCTATGCGCGGTGGGCGCGCCCTTCGTCGCCCTGCGCGAACCCTCCAAGCCGATCCCGGCGGAGATCACCCGGATCACCGGCATCACCGACGCCATGGTCGCGGGCCAGATTCTCGACCCCGATCAGGTGGCGGCCTTCATCGCCCCGGCGGTGATCGTCCTGGCCCACAACGCCGCCTTCGACCGCCCGTTCGCCGAACGCTTGACGGAGGCCTTCAAGCTCAAGGGTTGGGCCTGCTCGATGAGCCAGGTGGACTGGAAAGGGGAGGGGTACGAGGGGACCAAGCTCTCCTACCTGGCCAGCCAGTGCGGGTTCTTCTTCGACGGCCACCGCGCCGAGAACGACTGCCTGGCCGGGCTGGAGATCCTGACCCGACCGTTCTCCAGCGGCCGCACCGCCCTGGCCCACCTGCTGGAGGCGGCCCGCGCCCCGACCTGGCGCATCGTTGCCGACCGCTCGCCGTTCGAGATGAAGGATCGGCTCAAGGAGCGCGGCTACCGCTGGAACGGCGACGAGGCCACCGGCCCCAAGGCCTGGTATCGCGACGTCGCCGAGGCCGACCGCGACGCCGAACTGGCCTACCTGGCCCAGGACATCTACGGCTACGACCCCGGCCTCTCCCGCCGCCGCATCACCGCCTTCGAGCGGTTCTCCGACCGGGCCTGAACCCGCACCCAGCGCTCAGCGCCGACGCGGCCCAAAGCTCATCGGCGTGTCATAGCCGCCAGCGTCCTGCGCGTCGGCGGCCAGAACATCTAGGGCCTCGCGGCGCGCCTGGTCGCGGCGGTGACGATAGGCAGCAAGGTCCTCGGCGCGCACCCGGCGGTGAGCGCCGACCTTGTGGGAGGGCAGGTCGCCACGATCGATCAGGCGCACGAGGTACTGCCGTGAGACGTTGAGCGTGTCGGCCGCCTCTTGGGTCGTCAGCTCGGTGTGGCTGGGCAGCACGGTGACACTGGCGCCGCCCGTGACCATTTCCGCGACCGTCTCAAGAACCTTCACCAGGGCCGGAGACAGAGCGATCGCATAGCCATCGCCTCGCGCCAGGCACAGCCGGCCAGGACCGCCAGCCCCGCCCAACAACAGGTCCGACAGCTGGGCGGCCATCTGGCGATCGTCGAACGACAGCAACGCCGGCACGGCGGGGCGAGCCGTCTTGTCGATCTTTCTGGAGGCGGTCGTGCGGGTCATCATCATCAGGTGCGGTATAAACGCTACAAACGCAACCAGCGCTCCCCCCTTGGCCGATCCCCCAGCCAGCACCGGGAGCACATGGTCAGCACAGCCCAGCACCCGATCACCGCCAGCACATAGGGTTTGTCGAATCCTCGAGCCAGATCAGCAGGTTACATGACCCGAACGGCATAAACAAGCCAAGCCACTATTCGAGTCGCCTCTTGCGTGACAAACTCATATTCTCCGATGCCATAAAATCGCCGAGCTAACTAGTCTGGGTGCACACCTATGACACTGACTTCATTGACGTTTTGTTTTATAAGCCTACCCCACAGCGGAATTTCCACCGCCTTATAGGAGCCCTCCCATGCCGAGCGTGAAAGGCAAGGCCATCCGCGATCGCGACGTCGAGCTGCGCGACAGCCTGTTCCCTGACGCCGAGGCGCGGATGTGGGATCGCAACCGTTTCCATGGCTTCACCACCATGCCCAAGACCATGCCCTATATCTGCCGGATCCTAGACGAGCTGTCCAAGGGCCAGCCGTTGTCGGACACCTATGTCGCCCTGTGGTGCGCGACGTGGGACAACGCCTTCGTGCGCCTGGGCCGCATGCCAGACCTGGCCTTCGCGGCCGGGTTCGCCGGACAGCGCGGGCCCAGAACCTTCCAGGATCGCCTGCGCCGCCTGGTCGATCTCGGCTTCGTTGAGGTCGCGCCCAGCGGGGCCCAGGCCATGGGCCTGGCGTTCCTGCCCAATCCGCACGCGGTGATCGTCTCGCTCTACCAGGCCAAGATCGATCCAAGCGGCGACCCGGCCCTGAAGCTGAAGGCCGCGGGTCTGCAGGCGGCGACCTACAACGCCTTCGTGGAACGCGCACAGGAGCTTGGCGCCACCGACGTGGCCGCCACCCTGCGGGCCTTGCGCGAGCCCAAGGCGGCCAAACCCGCGCCTAAGTCCACGCTCGCCCAGATGCTCGCTAACCAACAGAAGGCCAAGACCAAGCCCAAGCCCGCCGCGACCGTCGAAGACCTCCTGGCCAAGCCGGCCGACGCGGCCCCGAAGCCTGGCCGTCGGCTGCGGATCCGAAAGGCCAAGCCCCAGTGATCGTCGCTGTCCTCGACGCCGATGTCCTCTATCCGCTGCCTCTGCGCGACACCCTGCTGTCGGCGGCGGCGGCCGGCTGCTTTCAGCCACGCTGGAGCGCGTTCATCGTCGAGGAAGCCACCCGTAACCTGGTGGCGGACGGCCGCCTGACCGCACCTAAGGCCGAACGCCTTCGCGCGACCCTTGATCTTCAGTTCGAGGACGCCTTGGTCGAAGGATACGAGCCCCTGATCCCCGCCATGCCCAACCACGTCAAGGACCGTCACGTGGCCGCGTGCGCGGTCCAGGCCGAGGCCGGCTTGATTGTCACCAGCAACCTGAAGGACTTCGCCAAGCTGCCGCCTGGCGTGGCTGCCATCAGTCCCGACGACTTTCTCTGCCTGCTGCTGGAAAAGACGCCTCAGGCCCTGACCGCCGCGCTCACCGTCCAGGTCGCCCGGTTGAAGAACCCGCCGATGACCCTGGACGATCTTCTGGACCGCCTGGCCGCGGGGACGCCCAAATTCGTGGCCGCCTGCAAGGCGTTGCTCGCGACCTAGACGTTCAACGTCCTTGGGGCGAATATCCGACGCTCACGCGAACCCCGGCGCGATGACCGATTTCGGCGACAGGATCGTTAACCGGTGGGTCGCCCGCGTCAGGGCGACGTACCAGTCCTTGTTGTTCATATTGGCCGAGTGGATGACCACGACATTGGCGAACTCCAGACCCTTCACCAAGAGGGTGCTGCCGACGCTGTAGTAGGGGATCTGCCGACCCGCGTGACGGATCTTGGTCTGCACCTGCCATAGGGCGTCCGACAGATCGGCGGCGTCGCCCGCCACCTTCATCCTCAAGGCCGAGCGCATGGAAAACAGCATTTCACGGCGGAAAACGAACGTCTTCGCTTGGGCGGCGAAGCCCTCGATCAAGGCCAAGCAGACCTCGTCGCCCGCACCTTGATCGATCGTCAATCCAAGCTCGACAAGATCCCCGAACTTGGCGCGACCCAGCTTGCCGCCCGCCTTGCGCGACGCCACGGCCTTGAGGAACTCGCCCTGCGCGACGCCGGACATGCATTGCTCGAGGAAGGTCAAAAGCGCGACCAGGCGCTTTGACCCCGAGGTCGCCGCCAGCTTCTTGGCCGCGGCGTACACGGTCTTGCACTCGATGGGCTCGATGTTGGAGAAGCCCTGCCGGCCGAGCTTTTTGGCGATCAGCGCTCGCCCGTTGAGGTTGGCCGGGTCGGCGATCACCGCCAGGTTTCCGTCGCCCTTCATCGCCTTGAGACAGGTGGAGATGATCTTGGATTGGCGAGGACCGTCCTGGTCCGGCAGCCATTCCCAGGTCACACAGGCTGGCCGGCCGGCGAGATCCAGCGCTTGGCCGGCCTCTAGGACGGGGCGCACCGTCTCCAGCCAGTTGGCCATATCGGCGTTTCCGTGCCGATGCCATCGCCAGGGTTTGGTCAGGGTCGAAAGTTTCGGAAACTGAGAAAACACTTCGCTGCGCCAATCGACGGGCGTCTGCCCAAAATCGAAGATCGCCTGCAAGGGATCACCGAACACGCAGACGGGCAGCACCTCCGACAAGGCCGCGATGACTTGGTGCTGAGCGCCCCCACAGTCCTGGTATTCGTCGACGAACACACCGCAGTAGGAAGCCTCCAGAACCTGGGTGACGGCGCCGCTCTCCAGCAACGCGATCGCCCCGGCGTAGACCGCCGTCCAGTCTTGATCCCCCTTGGGCGTGGCCACCTTCAGGCCGGATCGGAGCGGATAGGCGGCCGCGTAACGCAGGCACCAGCCGGCGATGGTGTCGATGGCGTACTGGCTGGTCGACACCCCTTTCTCGCGCATGCGCTTGCGCAGGGCGTCGACCCCGGCGTGGGTATGGGTGAGGATGAGCCGACGACCCTGACTCTGGACGGTGGCGTTGACGATCTGCTCGGTCTTGCCGCAACCCGCCGCCGCCACGATCGACCCGGCCTGTACCGCGCAGATCCTGGCGGCCAGGTCGTCAACGGGCGGATCAGCCATCGACCCACGCGCGGAGACGGGACAGATGCTTGGCCAGGGGCGTGGCCGAGATATCCTCCAGGCACGGGTACACCAGCACCGCGAGCCGTTCGCCTCGCGGAATGGTCTTGAACCATGACTTTTCGCGCGCGGTGAACCCCAAGGCGGCGCGATGCTGGGGGGTGTCGAAGCTGGCCGGAAGGGGCAGATCGGCCGGCTCGGCGATCTTCCTGGCCTTGCAGGTCGCCCGCAGGGTCGTTCGAACGCTGTCTTCGGTGTTGCACTGGATCGCCAGGCCCACCAGGGCGTCCACCGTCGCCCAAGGGACGTCACGGAAGATCCTCTCCTCGGTCGAGCAATCATCTCCCCACTCCAAGACGACCCCGCCAATGGCCTCGACCTTGGCCACGGAGTCTCGTGACGGCGGCTTGTCGGAGTCGAGCAGCGCCAGGCACTCATAGCCAAGATCGAGAAGAGACTGGGTCAGGGTCACGGCGTTGGGAACGCCGCCGCCATCGATCGCCGCCACGCCGCGGAGTGCGAACGAGTCCTTGCCCTCGGCGATCCAGCAAGCGTCCAGGCCGCGCAGGAGCCCACATTCCGTCCGGCCTTCACCGATCACGATGCGCTGCGCCAGGAAGGCCTCGGGCGACGCGCGCAGCTGGCGCTGGGCGACCTCGGGCGTCTCGGCCGTCTGCTCCACCGACCGCACTTGGGTTCGGCCCTCATGGGAGCGGACGGCGTGGATGTCCCGTGCGTCGAGTTCGCGGATCACAACGTTGGAATGGGTGGTCAGGAAGGTCTGCGGCGCGGCGGCACCGGGCGTAGCGGCGTCACCCTCCAGCGCCGGCGGGTTGCGGAGATATTTCAGCAGCCGGGCGATCCGGTGCGGCTCCAGGCCATGCTCGATCTCATCGACCAGGGCGATATGAGAGCCCCCGGCATTGTGCTGCAGGGCCGAGACGATCAACCGTGAAGAGCCGGTGCCGAGCGTGCGCAAAGGCAGGTCGCCGTCATGGAGAACGACGCCGCCGGACGTGATCGCCGAGCCCTGGACGTCGAGTTCGGCGGTGAAAGCCTCGCGAACCCGGACCGAGAAGTGCTTGCCCAGCTTCTCGGCGCGGGCCGTGGGGATGGCGAACACGTCCTTGTTGCTGGTCTTGAACGCCGCGCGGGCGGCGCGGCTGGCGCTGGCCAATTGCTCGCTCATCCGCCCGCCTTCGCCGATGCGATTGAGGATCGACTGACGTCCCCAGCCCAGATGCCGTTCGGCGTAAGGGCCCAGCCGCGTCGTCGCCAGCTGCAGCGCATCCTTGTAGCGCAGCGACGGCGGATCGACGTCCCCGGCCAGGCGATCGTTATAGATCGCCCACCGGCCTTCAAGGGTCGATGGATCGATCTCGACCCGCACCGACAGGGCCTCCAGCAGCCCATCGCCCGGCTCGTCCACGAGCCTCGCGGCCGTCTCGTCCCAGCCGCGAAGATACAACCCGTAGCGTGTGTCGACGCAGAACTCGGCCGGAATACCGACCAGCGTCACCGTCACCCTGACGGGCAGATCGAAGTTGAGATTATGGAAGTCGGTGTCGTCCCCCAGATAGTTTGACCTGGGATTGAGGGCCAGCTCGATCGCGTCGAGGATCGTGGTTTTGGTGGAATCGCCGGGCCCGATCAGGCAGTTCATGCCTGGAGAGGGATGCCAGTCGAGCGTCCCAATGCCCCGGAAGTTCTGGATTTCGACCCTGACGATCCGCACGGCGATCCTTCTGATGGCGAGGTCGGCGGCCGGCGCGATCCAGCCGCGTCCCCGAGCGGGCCCACACGGCCGCGTAGCATCCCGCACAACGCTAAAGCTGAGCGGGAAGCGGTGCAAGGCGGCTATCGAAACCTGGTCTAGGCGCCGGTGATCGGGACGCCAGGGCCGACAGACCGACACGCCGACGGATCGCCATAGACGTGGAGGGCACAACGCGCGCTGACCAGCCCCGGATCGCTTCGTTGGCCCGAGGCCAGTCCCGTCAGGTTATCCCTCGCGGTCAAACTAGAGCTCGGACATTGACGTCCTGGTCATCGTTGCGGCGCGCTCGTCCTCGGATAGGATCTTGGCGACCACCTCGCGCCCAACCGTGATCTGGGGCTCGCCGTCGACAAGGTCGATCCCAAAGCCATCGGGCCAAGGATTGCGGGCCCAGAAGAACTTCATCATGCCGCCATTGTTGACGACGTGGATTTGGAACATCGCCTGCTCGAACCCGGCCAGGGCCGCGGCGGCGTCGATCGACGGCATGTTCCAGGCCGGCACGATCATCAGCTTGTGGCGCTCACCCAGGCCATGGCCGCCGGTGGCCCCGAGGATGCAGAGATGTTGGTCGAGGTACCAACTGGTGAAGACCGGACCGCTGATGATCTTGCCGTCGTCGATCGTCCAGAACTTGACCAGATAGGACGCCTTGCCGAACCCGCCCCACGGCAAGGGCAGGATCACCTCGTGCCAGCCCCCATAGGCGTGCTCCAGCGGGTCCTTGAAGAAGAACTCCTCTGCCAGCACCAGGGCCACACGCGCGTACCAGCGGTCGGTCGCCTTGCCGTCCGCGATTCCCCGGGCCGTCAGCTCGGTCTCGATGTCGTCGAGGAAGTTGAACGCGCCGGTGCCGGCGAAGACGGTCTCCATGCCGTCGGCGGTTCGGACATTGACCGCTCCGCGCAGGATCTGCCCATCCGGAAGGTGGACGTGAACGACCACGGCGTTGTCGGTCGCGCTCACCAGGCCAAATTCGGGGTCGTGCAGGATGGCGTCCAAATTGACGCCATGTCCGGATTCCAGGGCCTTCAGGATCGCCCGAGCCACCGCCTCGCCGACCACTTGGCTTCCGGCCCACTGGATGAGGACCAGATCGCCTAGGATGATCGACTTCTGGGCGGTCCCGACGACGGTGTGGTTGTCGGTGGCGAGCACGATAGCCTGGCCGTGCAGAGGCAGGTTGGCCGAACGGTCGGGCTGCGCGCCGAGGACCGACACCAGGATGTCGGACATCGCCCAGAATTTATCGCCGGCGATCGAGGCCAGAATTAGGGTCATGGCGCCAACCTCGGTTCCAGATCCATCCAGCCTCACATGTTTCGGGCGTCCACGACGATCGAAGGCCTCAGCGACCCTTAGGGCACGGCGCGCAAGATCGGAGACTGCCCGCAGCGAACGTATCCGCCCATCGCGCCCGCCACCACAACCGCCTCGCCGAAGAGCTCGGCCAAGGCCGGCTCCTTGGTCAACAACCCATCGAAGAAGGTGGCCACGGCGGCGATCTTGAAATCCAGAAGCTGGTTGGTCAGGCGTGATGGGTTGGTGATGTCGGTCTTACCCGTCTTGACCCACCGGGCGAAGTAGAGCGCGACGAGCAGGCTGTAACGGAACAGAACGGTGTTGATCACCTCGCCTGTCACGGTGGGAAAGGCCGAGGCCGGCTCCGCTCCGCCGCGGATCAGCACGGCCCGCACCGCGAATGCGAAGTCGACGAGCTTCAGCTGTAGGTCTCCGGGGAAACTGTCGCGCTTGCGCAGGTGGCGAAGATCGCTCTCGGTGAACGCCTGCTCGGCCAGGCGGTAGAGGTTGAAGAGATTGGCCGCGCGCCGAGACGTGTCGGCGATGTAGCCCTGTGATTGCGCCTGCAGGGCTTGGAATTGCGCTTGGATCTCCGCGTCGACCGGGGCCTGGATGACGGTCTCGCAATAGGCCCCGAATTGGGCGGTCTGGACGGGATCGATCAAGCGTCGCGCCAGCCGCCGTGTGCCGCCGGACATGCAGGTGAGGTCGGATTCATCTTGGAGGATCTCGATCTGGCGCGGGTAGCGACACGCGATCGCCATCAGCTTGCGGGTGATATCGATCGCCGCGTCCTTGTGAATCTCGATCATCGTCACCTGCGAGATCAGACCCTTGTTGTCCCTGGCCTCGCCCAAATAGTTTTCCAGGTCGCCGTGGCCCAGGCAGTTGGTGTCGATCACCGTTCGACGCATAGCCACCTCGGCAAGTTGAACAATAACGACAATCCCGCGCGGCAGCTTGAGCACCCGCGAGCCGAAGCGCAGTTACCGGACGGTGTGGTTACGCCGGGGCCCAGCGCTCTCATCGCATCGGCCCCCCTCGCTTCATTCGGCGGGTTATCGCCTGCATCTCGCGAATGTCGGCGACCGTAAGCGTCTGGACCTTCCCGCCGATATGGTCCCGACCATTGATGACGCCGGTCTGGTGCTGGACCTTCGGGAAGGGCCGCTTGTCGAGCTTTACGACGAACGCCAGTCCATAAAGAACGATGTTCCAGACTACACGGTCGTCGAACCTGCCGCGCGAAGGGCTGACCGCGAACCGATCAGCCGGGACAGGCGGCGCGTCGACGACGAGGGTCAGCACCTCCGGCGCCCTGCGCATGTCGCCGTCAAACGTGACCGCGCGCAGGGCTGGCTCCCAACCGCCGACATCCACGCCCCGGGCCTCGATCCGGCGAGACTGGTGGTATCGCCAGAGCACAGAGCAAGCGAAGCGCACCAGCATATTGGCCTCGACGCCGTGCCGGATGAAGACGCCCCGGCTTCGTTCCGCCGCCGTGATCGCCAGGGTTCGACAAAATGCGATCGCCGCCTCCTCGTAATCGTGGAGCGCTCGCTCGTGGGGATCGCAGAGAATGCGATCGAAGATCCCAGATTGGGTGATCGTCTTGCCGTCGTGGCGCCTGGATCCGACCAAGAAGGATCGCTGATCGCCCTTGATGTCCCGGCCGACCGCGGCGGGGAGGAGGTGTGATTTGACGGTCGGTTGCTTCCCGCACACCACGCAAGCCGGTTCAAAGCGACTTTCGGACGCCGATGCTGCAACCCTTTCGTCCAGGCCCGCGTCTCGGCTCGCTCTACAAGCCTCGCTGGTGGGCCGGCCCCCTTCAACGGGATCAGACAGGGGAGGGGGCATGAGCGCTCACGAGGTTCATGATCATGCCAAGGCCAGCTGTCGGTAGGCGATCGGAAGGGGAAAGGCGGCGTTGAGCTGGGCGAGGTAGGCCGCTCCGTCCGCGGTCAAGGGCGGCTCGGCGACCACGAAGAGGCGCTCGGGCCGTGTCGCGCCGGGCCAGAGCGCATATTCTAGAAGCTGGCCGATCGCCTCGCGCAGGCAGGCCCGGTCCGATCCGCCAGTCTTGACCTCGTAGAACCAGAGCGCCTGACCGTGCCGCGCGACGACATCGATGGCCCGTGACCCAATCCGGGGCTCGAAGATCACATCGGTGCATCCCTCGTTCAGCAGGGCGATCTTCAGCTGCTTCTGGATTTCGGCATGGCGCAGGCACACATCGAAGGTGCGCTCGCGAGTGGTCGCCGTCGTCCAGGCCCTGCCGTCAAGTTCGCGGCCGGACTCCAGACGCAAGACTTCCAAACGTGATTTCGGCTCGCGTTCGGGGGGCACCGCGTCACTGATCGTCAGTCCGCGCCGGCTTTCGACCCAGTCCCATAGCGGCAAAAAGCGGTCCATCGTCCGCAGGGCTTGATGAGGATCCGCCTTCGAAAAAGCCTGTCGGCCGCCCACGAAGATGAACGTCCCGGTTTCGATCAGATGTTCGGGGATAGGCCCGGCCGGCCGATCGTCGCTGCGCACGCTGCGGCGATACGACCACATCGCCAGATCCGAAAACGCCTCGGGATGGTCTCGCATCCAGGCATTGAACCAGGCGATCTTGGGTTCCAGCCGGGAGATGTCGGGCAGGGAGCGGCTGGTTTCCAACGAGAAGGCGACACCCGCTCTGAAGGCGCTGCGCCCATCCGGCAGCTGGTCGATCCCGACGTTGAACTGAAGCTCGCTCCGTCCGCCCAGGTGGTAGGCCCAGGACTCGCTGCGGTCCCGCAGCCCGAAAAGAGATCTATTCTCCCGCTTCAGGTCGCCGATTTCGGTGCGGCGTCGCTGAAGCCCGGCCATGGCATAGGACCCCGCAGCCGCCTCGATCTGGTCGATGAGCGCGTGGAACCGCAAGATGTCCGGCGCCGAAATCTCGCTCGGCGGCGCCAATCCCGCTGATCCCCGATCATCGTAGGCCATGACCCTCTCCGTTTTGGGCGCCGCCAATTGCAACGCTAGGCGGCGCACGCCACAAGTCTCGCCTTAAGCTTGGCCGTCAACGGCCTTGTCTGCAATCAGGAGCGGGCGGTGTCAGGTCCCGAGAAAGTCCATCACCTGGAGACGGCGGCCTGCAACGGGCGGGTCTCGCGGCGCAAGGCCGGTTCAACATGAACCGCCGTGACGTCACGACCGTGCTGCACGCGGCCATGGCCGAAGCGGTCCGCGATTTTCATGCGTGGACCGGCGGGGAGTCGATCGAGGAGTGGGGTGTCGAAAGCCTGCTGACCTCGACCTGCGCGCGCCATCTGGCTACGGCGATCAAGGACAACGGCGACACCGCCTTGATCACCATGGAGCAGACATTTGCGGGGGTCCTGGCCTACAGTCAGAGGTGGATCCAACCCGGCCGCCGGCCCCACTGTCTGCGAGACGTCGAGGACAAGCCTGGCGGCAAGGTTGACTTGGTTCTGTGGACGAGAACCAGCGGACCCGACGCGCCGGACAAGCCACGCGCCATGATCGAGATCAAGCGCAGTGAGCGCACTGAAGGCCTATGCGAAGACGCCGTTCGGGTCATCAACTTCGTCCGTGCCGCCGGAGCGTCCTACGGCGGCACGGTTCGGTACGGGGCCGTGGCGACCTTGCTCAGGGCGCCGGCGGCTCGGGCCAAGGCCTCAATGAAGGCGAAGGTGGCCCATCGCGAGGCGGCTGTGGCCAAGCTGGCCAAGAAGAGCGGGATGACACTGAAAGTTTCTGGTCCGCGTTGGGTCGCCGACCCGAATGACGAACGCGGTCACCGAACCGCCACGGTGGTGTTCGTCCTGAGCCCGCGCCAAACATGATCGGCCTTGAGGCGGATATCGGGCCCACCGACTCTTGCGCTTTGGGAAGCCATCGTTCTTGACTCGACCCGCGCCGCTGAAAGCGCGGCGTCGAGGCGTGAGAACCTCGCTTGAACCAACCGCTTCGCGTCCGGCTCCGCCCTGGCGCGACCGGTGTCCTGCGTCGGCGGCGCCGTCAATGACAACCGTTCCACACTCAAGCTCGGTCTCAAGATTCCCGGCCCCCGCCGGACCGCGCCTCCCTGTAGGCGGACGTGGCTAGGCGAGCAGAGGCCGATTTTCGAACGACACCCCGGGGACCGGGGAGCGCGTGGCTATGAGCTACTGCTTGTCCTAAAACTCAACCTTACGGCACATCGGCGGTCGCGTCTGCGCCAAGTCTGGCTCACCGGCACACCTCGGACGCGGTCGCGATTGCCGTGAGCACGTCCAAAAAGCCGGGCTCGGCCTGATGAGGCGGTTGAAATCGGGGATCGGACAGGAACTCGACCTCGGCCGTGCCGACGAGCAGAGCCGACAGCGCCTTGGCTTGGTCGGGCTCGAGGGTCACTTGCACGGGCACGATGCGCTTGACCTCTTCGGTATCGGGCAAGGTCACGAAGCACTTGTATGGGGTCAGCGGCGCAATCACGCGAAGGGCCTCGCCAACATGACCATAGGCGCAGAACGTGTCGGGTAGCACGAAGATCGGCTCCGCAGTTGCGACGATGGCCCAGCGGCTGGACATCAGCGGGCTGGCGAAGGTCGAATAGACTTCCTTGTCGGTAAACACTTCGTCGAACACATGCTGGACCATGTCTTCCATGCTGAGGCCCACAGAAGCGGGGTCCTCCAGGTCTCCGGCCGTTTCACGCCACAGGGCGCGGATGAGCCTGGGATTGCGCAGGAAGTGGATCACCAGATAGGCCACCAAGGCCTGGGTCTGGGGCGGATTGAGCGGGATGGTGCGCATCAGCATCTGCACCGGCCGCTTGGCCTTTCCCTCGATGAGCGCGAAATAGGCCTCGAGACGATCGCTCCACAGGTGCTGGCGGTAGCCCCAGCGTCCAAACGGGATCGTCACCCGGGACCACCCGTCGCCGCCCCTGCGCCACCGCGTCGCCGTCTGGCCCTGGGCCCAGTGATCGCGGATGAACCACTTGCTGATGAAGTGCTTGTCGGCCACTGGCTTGACGGCGATCGGCTTGGGCGGGGGCGGGGAGGCGTCCCTATCAAGAGCCTTGCGAGACTTGGGAACCCAGCGCTCGTCCAGGCGCCGGCGCCATACCACATGGGCGTTGACCGCCGTGCCCTTGATGTCGGCTAGGCCGGCCGCGTCGAAACAGGCGGCCCGCTCGGCCTGCGGGTCAATGTCTTGGGGACGACGCTCACCCAGCCGCTGGTCGACGACCCGTTCGGTCAGGAACAGGGACATGTGCGCCAGAAGGTTGGTCATCTCGGCCGCCACATTGACATGTAGGTCGGGTTTGTCGTCGTCGTCGCGCGCCAGCATCGCCCAGATGATGCGCTTGACCACCTCATCCCAGATCGCGCCCAGGGCCCGGACGCGATCCTCGGCCAGGTCTGGCGCGTGGTGTCGCAAGCGGTGTTCGGCGAGAGAGATCTTCCTGCGGCCCCGCACCATGGCGTCTGCTAACCGTACACCGGCTCGACATGAGCGCGATGGCGGATAACGACGCCCCGGCTGTAGCCCGACTGCTTGGCCTTGCCCCAGGCGTGATGCTCCAGGCTCACCTCGGCCAGTTCGAACCGGAAGGTCCGGGCCGCGCCGCTTATAAGGTGCGGTGAGACCGCCTGCACGGCCGCCTCGCCCAACGCCCATCCCAAAAGGCACTCGGCCAGTCGCGCATAAGCCTGATCGCCCTCGCCGCCAGGAGCCAGCAGATCGGCCTGCAGGTGCAAGCGAAGGCGGGTGGCCGCGTCCTCGACGCCGGCGACGTAGTAGGAGACGCGGGGCTCGAAGAGGCCCTCGGCCACCTTCACCGACGGGGCCTGGGCCCACCACTCCCCGGGCGTACGGTGATAGTCGCCGGCCTTGACGCCAAGACCCGCCAAGGCCGCGCAGGCGGCGACTGGCGACCAGCCGTCCTGGGCCGCCACGACCGGCGGATGACGCTCGCGTTGCTTCTGCCGCTTGATCTCGGCGATGGCGGCGCGCACGCCGGCCCGGTCGGCGATGTCACGGCCGCGAATGTCGCGGGCCAAGCGTCGCGCGCCGTCGAAGTCGACGCCAAAGGCCAGCAGCGCGCGGCGCTCGGCGTAGCGTGCCAGAGCCGGATCGCCGCCCAGGATCCGCAGCGAGGTGAAGTTGGACTCAGTCTCCATCAGCATCGCCAGCACGAACAGGAACGGGATCAGGGCCAGGGAGAGCAGGATCGGATCGAGGAATTCGCGCAGCGTGTTCCAGGTCAGGAAGTCCTCGGGCTCCTTGAAGACCCCCACGAGGCTGAACAGGATGATGGCCAGGCCGACATAGACCTGTAGGCCGCTCAACGGCTTGACGATGATGGCGGTGTTGGGGGCGCGGGGCGCCACCGCCAGCATCATCGCCACCAGGGTCATGGCCGGCAGCAGCAGCAGCTCGCCCCAAAGCGGCAGGGTGTGGACCTCCGACAGGAAGACGACGATTTCCGTCCAGGCGATCGCCTCGGCGATCAGCCGACGCGCCGTGCCCGGCTGCGCCGCCAATTTCATCGCCGAGAACCCGCTGCCCAGCGCGACCGTCGCCCACCACACCAGGGTGGTCTTCAGGTTGGACGGCCGCCAGGCCCCCACCATTGAAAGCCCGACCACGACCGCGGCGACGTAGACGCTGACCGCCAGATAGGCGCCACGAGCTTGGGCTGCAAAGCAGCCTTCACGACGCCCCACAGGCTTCTGCGGCCCGTCGGCCAGATCAGCAAGGCCGCCAGAATGACGGCGATATAGATCAGCGCCGCCCATTCGCGGCCGTTCAGGTCAAAACCGTAGGCGGCCGGATCGAACGGGACGGGTTTGGCGACGGAAGCGGTCGGATCCGACATCGGCTCCAGGGGTCTGCGGGCGGGGCCCGAACGTGAGGTTGCGAGTCGGACGACGGCTCTGCTGGACATTGTGCTCAAGCTTGGACGAAATCCAGCCGACGCCGCCGCGATCCGTCCGGATCGTCAAGGCCTGGGCCGGAAGGGCCCCGGGGAGTAGAGACCATGACGCGGCGACGCAAGCGGCCAGAGCAGGTCTACAAGTACCGCGCCTTCAGCCAACGGACGCTGGAGATGCTGGTGGAGGACACGCTGTTCTTCGCCGATCCGAGCACTTTCAACGATCCGCTCGACGCCAAGCCGCGCCTGGACGCGGACCTGGACGCCGCGGCGCTGGAAGAGGTCTTGGAGCAGTTGGTGATCCAGAGGGTGACCGCCGAGTTGTCCGCCGCCGCCAAGACCATCCGCTACAAGGGTCCCAAGACGGTTGACCACATCGCCGGCCAAAGCCAGCTGACCTTCACTCGTCTGCTGGAAAACATCCGGTACAACGCCACCGATCCGGAGCACGAAATCGAAGACCCGCTGCAGCACCTCCTGGGCCGCAGCGTTGAGAGTGAGCTCATGCGGCGCTACGACAAGGGCCTGGTATCACTGGGCATTCGCCCTAACTGCCCGCTGATGTGGAGCCACTACGGCGACCAGCACCACGGCCTGTGCATCGGCTACACCGTGCCGGAGGACGCTAGCCTCCACCAAGTCCGATACGGCGGCGCGCCGGTCGTCAAGGCCAGCCTGGTCCAAGCCATGCTGCGCGGCGTGGCCAGCGCGCGCGAACGGGTCGATCAGGCGGTCCTTCTGCGCAAGGCCCTCGACTGGATGTACGAAGACGAGTGGCGACTGATCGGCGATCGCGGCGCGCAAGACAGCCCCTAGAGCTCAGCGAGGTCGTCTTCGGCCTGCGCTGTCCCACCGCCGTTCAATATGCGGTGTTCCGGGCGCTGGAGACGCGCCAGCAGGGGATGACATTTTTCGACATCCATCGCCGGCCGGGCACCTTCGACTTAGTCAAGGAAGCCCTGGACACCGACGAGCTGTGCCGCGCTCTGCCACGACGCGCCCGCGACCGTCTGGAGTGGTTCGACGAGGTGGACGACCAGCCGACCGAGGCGGCAACGACCTGAGCCGAACACCAAGCATCGCCCTCTTTCTGCGATCCAAGAGAAAGCTCTCCCATGCCGCCAGCGCCGGACAAGCGTCGTCACCATTATGTGCCCGTCACCTATCTGAACGGATTTGCCGACGGGGCCGGGAAGGTCGCGGCCTATCCCAAGGACGAGCCGACGCGGGTCTTCAAGTCCAAGCCCGACCGCATCGCCTTCGAGAACTACTACTACTCCCAGGTCACGCCCGACGGGCACGCCGACAACAACACCTTGGAGGACCTGTTCAGCGGCGTGGAAACCGCCTGGCCGGGCCTGGTCGCGGACCTGGCGGCCGGCCGTCCTCTCGGCGCGAAGGCCGGCGTCCTCTTCGAATTCATCACCCTGTTGCGCGTGCGGGTGCCGGCCGCCCGCGACGCGGTCGAGCGCTTCGACGCCGAGGCCGTGCGCATGACCCTGCGCCAGTTGGACGCCCGAGGCGATCTTCCGCCATGGCCGGCGGGATTGGACGCGGAGAAGGTGGTGATCTCGATCGATCCCAACCGCAGCCTGCAGGCCATGCCGCACCTGCTCAGGGGCCTGGCGAGCCTGATCGAGCGCCTGGGCTTCGAGGTCGTCCACAACGCCACGCCGATCGACTTCATCACCAGCGACAACCCGGTGATCCACTACGACCCGGAGCAGCCGGCCGATCGACTGCGCCCTTACGACACCCCGCCGGGGCGACCCGCCGTGTTACTCGTGCCGCTGACGCGCCGGTTGCTGCTGCGCGGGCGCACCGGCCCGCCGATCCTCAAGACCGGCGGCGAGATCGGCCGGGCGGAGATCCGCGACGAGGCGGAGATCGAGCAGCTGAACGGCCTGATCGCTCGGTTCGGCTACCGCTTCGTGTTCGCCGCTGATGCGGAACTGGGGCCCAAGCTCGCCGCCTTCGCCGAGCACTCGCCGATCGCGCACTTCCAGCATCTTCCCTTGGCCAAGGGCAGCATGCTGGCGACGCGGTTCACCTTTGGAGCGCGCCCGGACAAGCCCCGCTGGACACCGACCAACGCGGCCTGACGGGTCGCGTCGGCCCAGGGTCGATCGTCAGGGGTTGAGCAGGTCCATCTGCGGCGGGCTGGCGCCGCCCTGGGCCTGGGACACCAGGCTGAGCGTGGTCAGTGGTCTGGCAAACTTGCGCTAGCAGCCCGCCTTCGTCCGTGCGGCCCAGATCGATCACCTGGAAACCGAAGCCTTCCAGCAGCGCGGTGACCTCGAGCTTCTCGTTGCCCGACATGAACAACAGGTGCTTGCTGCCCTTGCCGTCGGCCGGATCACGCGCCAGGATCTTGGCCCAGTTGTGGTTCATCGCCTTGACGAGCCGGCGCCGATCGCGACCTTGGCGATCACATCGGTCGTGGGCCGCCCGCCCAGGTCCAGCGGGGTGAAGTCGTTCCAGTCCAGGCGTTGTTCGCATCCACGACGACCCGGCCTTGCAGGTCCGCGCCCTCGAAGATGGCGGGCGCCGCCTCGAACGGGGGCGGCCAGGAAGATGACATCGGCCTTCGCCCTGGCGCCGGACGGGGCGATGCATGAGGCCCCGGCCCGCGACTATGGGCTAATGACGGCGATGATCTTCGGCGAGGTTCCGCCCGAGACGGTGCTGGAGTCGGTGTTCGAGCTCGAACGAAGGCTCAACGCCGGCGCGGCGCCGCCGATTGCCTAGTCTCAGCGCTACCGCCCCGTCGCACCGCGCGCTTGGGACACACCAGCTCCAGGCACATCCGCAGGCCGGCGGGATCGATGCAAACCTCGCGGGGACGGCGACCGCCCAGCCGCGGATCGGGGTTGCTGATGAACGCCTTGGCCCAGTCCCCGCCGTGTTCGGCGCACGCCGCATCCCAAAGGTCCGCAAGGGCCTCCTGCGCCATGATCCTTTGGGCCTCCTCGCGGCGCTGCTGGGTCACTCGCCGGTCCAGCGCGTCCAGCGCTGCCTGCAACTGGGCGGGACTGGACCGCACCAGCTCCAGCCGGCTCGACAGGTTCGCCGGCGGCACCAAGCCCGCCATCCAGGCTTCGGCGTCCGCGCCGTAAGCGACCATGGCCGCCGCCCGAAACCGCGCCTCCCTATCGTCTGCTGCCGCCAGGGCGGCGGCCTCGGCCGCCAGGCGGCGCCGTTCAGCCGCGTCCCTGCGCGCCTGCTCGGCGCGTTCCAGCGCCGGCCGCAGTGGAAGGCTCATCACGTCGACGGCCGCGTCGTAGCGCCAGAAGGCCTCGCCGATCAGGCCAAACGCCGCCTTGAGCTCTGTCCAGGCCGCGCCGCCGCTCGCCGCCACCGACCGGGGCGGGGGGCTAGCGCGCCCCGATCGGCCAAGCCAGGCCTCGCTGTCGAAGCCGTCGCCTTCAGGCCCTGCGCGCCTGAGGATTTCGTCCAGGCGTGCGTGCAGGTCGTCGATCCGATCCTGGCGCTCGCGCGCGTCGCGCGCCTGCTGGATGATCTGCTGGCGCACCTTGAGCGGCGCGCGCCAGAGGCCGTCGTCGGCCTCGACCAGCCCCGCCGTTTCCAAGCCCCGCAGATAGGCGCCGATCAGACCAGTGGGCGTATTGAAGTCCGGCGCCAGCACGCGCGCCGCGGCGATCAGTTCGGCGTCGCGCGAGACCCCGAAGAGCGGCGGCAAAAACCCCTGGCGCTCAAGGCGCTCACGCAAGGCCACCACCGACAGGCCGGCACGCCCGTACCAGGGCTGCTGGTCAATCACCACCGTCTTCAGAACGAGGGCTTGGCAGGCCTTGGGCGAGACGTTCAACGCCTTCGCACCGCGTGAGATCGGGGCGTCGATGTAAGCGGAGAGCTCCAAGGCCTCGATCTGGGCGAGCGCGCCGCGGACAGCAGGCAGGTCAGTCCCATCCTTGGGGCAGGGGAGGGCGGCCCAATGGCCCACCAGGGTCTTGGCCTGGCGCAAGACCTTCTGGCGGGCGGCCTCGGCCCGGTCGGCTAGGACCTGAGCCACCTGCGCCTCGACCGCGTCCTGGGCCGGATTGAACAGCCACTTGCGCGGAGCGCTGACCAGAACCGCCTCCCGCACCATCTCGAGACCGGCGCGGCGCGGCAGTTTCGACAGATCTATTTCGATGGCTGAGGTCTTCTGCGCGCGGATCCTTTCGACCTTCTCGGCGTCGGAGGCATGGGCGACCAGGATCTCAATGATCAGGTCGCTAGCGCGCCGTCTCAGGACTACATCGGCCACCACACCCGGCAAGACCACCTCCACCTGTCCAGACTCGAAAACCTGGTGCTTGGCCGCATGCGTCTGCCGGCGCACACCCTCGCGCTCAGCGGCGATGGCCGGCAGGGTAAGCCCCAGCTCGTCCATGACGATCTGCTTTCCCAATTTGTGCAGGGCCGTCTCCAGAGCTCCAACACAGGCGCCGTCACGCGCATGGGCAAAGTGGTCCGCCCGCGGACTCGGCCGCGCGCCGGATTTGCGGGCGATCAGCGGCTCCTCGCAGGCTGGACAGACACAGCCGCAGGCGCGTCCGCTGACCACCTCGCGGATCGAGACGATGCGGCCCTCGGCCGTCTGGCCGAACGCCAGGCGAACCGTTCCCCGCCGCCATGGGCTGTGATTGTGATCGAGACGTGCCACGACCAAATCCTGCGCTGCGTCGCGTCCGGGCGCCAGGGGCGCGATCTGCCCCTACGACCGGGCCTGTCGCAGAGTCCAGGTCAGGGTTTGGCCGGCGTGGCAGGCTGAGGATCGAAATAGAAATAGTGTTCGAGGATCAGGCCTTCCTTGATCCGCACCACCACGCCGCTGACGATGACCTTGACGGTTGCCGCTGGCCTTAGTCCACCTGATCCTGGGAAGATATCCGGAGCCCTGCAGGCCTAGCGAAGGGCCTAGTCAGAGGGCCTCATCAGGATCGTCCCGACCGTCCGCGCCGGCGCCGGTCGATCCAACGGCCGCCGCAGGGTAGAGATGGGCGCGCAGCACGGCCTTGACCGCCTCATGGACCGGCGTCCCTTGCGGCGTCTGCACGACCAGATCGCCGATATGGGCCAAGGCCATGCGCACGAAAGACAGGCAGATGATCGCGCGGCGATCGGGGACGGTCAGGGCGCGCAGCGGTGCCATCATCGCCTCGATGATCGCATCGGTGCGCTCATCGAGCTCGGCCAGTCCGTCGGCCGAACGGATGTCTGGCCTCCAGGCCTGCCGGGCGTCGAGCCGCCCCTTATAGCCCCACTCAAGCCCCGCCAGGCCGTCCTCCTCGACCTGATCGGCCAGGGTGCGAAGAAGCTGGGCGGCCTCGAACCGCCGGTCACGGTTGGCGGACTTGTAGGTCACCCCACTGACGGCCGCCGCGACGAGGGCCTCGGCGATGTCCCAACCGACTTCGGCGGGCTCCAGGCCCAGCGTCTTGGCGTCAAAGCCCCGAAGCTTGAAGAAGGCGTTCAGCGCGGCGTCGTAGACCTGGGCCTTGTACTTTACGCGCTCGGACGGGTTGATCATGGGCTTGGCGGGTCCTGTGGTCGGGGTGGCGAAAGCGGTTAGGGTGGAGCCGACTCGCCAAGCTTGGCCCACCGCCGTGCGTGGCCGCGCCAGGAGACTCCTCGACAATGCTGTACGCCTGGATCGATGGCGTGAAGCGCCCCCCGCTAGCCAAGGGCGAACGCACCGCCTGCCGCGATTGCGGCGGGCTCCTCAGCGCGGTCCTTCCCGTCGAGAACGTCCGCCACTGGCGTCACAAGGCGGGCGACTGCGACCCTTGGAGCGAGCCAGAGGGACCCTGGCACCTGGGCTGGAAGGAGTGTTTCGACCTGGGATGCCGCGAGGTTGGACTGCCCGACGAGGAGACGGGCGAGCTCCATCGCGCCGACGTCCTATGCGGATCAGGAACGCCGGCGGCGACCGTCCTGGAGCTGCAGCACTCCTCGATCTCGGAGGAGGAGCGCGCGGCGCGCGAGGCCTTCTACATGCGCCGCCACCGCATGTTCTGGCTGGTGCATGTCTACAGCACCGACACGTCATTCACGGGCGACAGCTTTAAATTCTCGCTCGATTTCGAGAGGCCAAGACAGGTCGACCACAACACGTTCTACCTTCTGCGTTGGGTGGGACGCAGCAAGCAGTTCATCGAAAAATGGAAGCGAGCGAAGGCGGCTGTCGCATTCGATTACCGGGGCCACATCTTCTTCCTCGCGGGCGAGGCGCTGGGTCGAAGGATCAACGGCGGCCTGCCGTTGGCCAAGGGCCAATTCGCGCTCTGCCGATTGACCCAGGATCAGTTCATTCGGTGGGTTCAGGCGAGCGCCTGATCTTCGCTGCCTCCGTCACGACGGGCCCCCGCGCCTCGCGCGCGAAATTTTTTCGGAGGCGTCCCCCGGGGACATCGACTGTCGCTCAGCCGACGAATTTTTGGGCCGACCACGATTTTAAGGGCTGATGCGGCCAGCTCGCGGCCTGGAAGCGCTGCTGGAGTCCCGTAGTGACTCTAACTGTAACCTCTATCGAACCTGATCTGCTGATTGAGAGGCTGGGTTGTGGTGGACAGAGGACGGGTGCCCAAACCCACGCGATCCGGAGATCCCGTCGGTCTGGTCCGTCCCCTGCGCTGCCTGCTGCTCGAGCCGACTTGGGCGCTTAAGGACAACCCACCTCCCGACGCGGGGATGGGCCTGCGGTCTACTTCCGAGGCTACGCCGCCCCGCCTACCATATCCCTCACCGCCTAGGACCGGGACGCTGACTGGGTAGGTGCCCACAGTTGTCAGCAACGCCAGTCTTCAAGCTGCCGTGGTTGTCCCGACCTCGAAGACCGCTCGCGCATTACTCGCGGCGCGAGACACTGAATTCAGAGAATGGGGTGGTTCGCTGCGAACCGCAACTGAAAGTACGCGCTTTGTTCCAAAACTTTCTTCGTATAGTCGCGCTTCAGGTCCTGGCGATGCCCTGATCATCGCACGCCTTTTCCTGCGCGCCTTACGGCCGATCGTGCAGCGCAGCGACGTGCGAGGTTCCAGGAGAGCGGCAAAGTTGGCGGAGGATCTAATGTGGACTTGATGCTTCAAGTTCGATTGCTTCTGCAGGCGTCATCGAAAGGACGCCCCACCGCAGAAGGCTTCGGCCGTAGCGGCAGTTTCGCCGCGCGGCTCTAAAGCGCGATGTATCATTCATCGAAGGTCGTCTTTCGGGAGGTGACCCAATGTCTGTTACTGGCGCCGCCTCGCCGTCGAAGCGGATCTGGCCGTCGTCTGGGGTGAGTTTGGTGGTCATCTCCTACGAGGTTGGTGATGGGGCGTCTTGGCCGCAGTGGCTGCCTGCCGACCTAGTCGGTCGGGCGATCGTTTTTCGCGACGGACCTAAACGACTACAGACGAGACGGCGAGGCCACCGCCGTTAAGAGGCGACGTACCGCTCGTGCGGTGCCGACGCACATGCTCCAACCCGATCCGCCATGTCCGTAGTTGTGCACGACCAAGGGAAGGGGAGGCTTTGACGATATCTCGGTTTCCAAGCGCACGCCGTCGAGGCGCACGGGGCGATCGCATACGATATGGTGGACCTCGTCATCAGCCGGCTTGAACCAAGCCAAAGCGGGATAGAGGCGCTGCGCTCGAACGAGAGCCCGCTCCCACGTAAAGCCCTCAACGGGGCGGTCGGCGGGGACCGCCGTGCCGCCCACGACGACGGACGACCCTCGAGGCACCACGTAGGTCATCCCGTCCGGGTTCTCGTCGTCGCCGAGATAATCCGTCAGCTCCAGTCCTCCGGAGGGAGCTGAGAAGTAGTGCCCGCGAAAAGCGCACATGTCCCGGTCGTCGGCGAACGCGGCCGCGGCCACGCCGGTGCAGTTGATGATCACGTCGAAACCGAGCCGTTGAAGACCGTTTGCCGCGTCGCTCAGATCTGCGAACCGGCGCTCGATAAATCGGGCTCCGAGCAGACGGGCCTGCTCCAGCAGCCATGGCAGATGTATCGCCATGTCGGCGACCGGGGTGGTCAGGCGATAACCGTATAGAATTTCGCTCTCGCCCGGCGGCGGTGGCGAAATGGCGGCGCGCTCGAGCGCGTTGAGCGAGGCGACCTCGTCGGGTGTCAGCATCCTGAAGTGCGTGGGCGATCCGGCCGCACGCTTTGTCCACGCCGGCATTTTCTCCGGCTCCGCCGAGCGAAAGATCTCGGTCCCGGGCACCATTCGAACGCCCGAGCCGGGCGACTCGGCCCAAGCGCATAGAGTTTCCAGCGTCTCGAACGCCCACTCCAAGTGGACGTCGCCGTCGAGGACCGGCTTTTCGGCCAGAGTTTCGCGATGGAGTTTGACCAAAAACAAATGCCACATCGCCGTAGCCTTCACGGAATTGGTATCCGCCGCGAAGAGATCGGCGAAGACCGTGACGTCGTGATCGGGAGCGAGTTCCAGGGCTTGGACCAGGCCGACGACCCCGGCTCCGATAACGGCGATTTTCAAGTTTCCGACTCCTTTGAGACATTATTCGAGCAGGTGTGTGATCGCTTCCTCGAAGGCGATCGGCGCGCGGGCCAGGGCGATACGACGCCATCCCCGGCCCCAACCGGACGACTCCTCGAAGCATGTGAGAGGCACGGTTGCGCCGATGACGACCGGACGGTCCGTTTTGACTAGCTCGAATGCGCCGGCGTGAGCGCCGAGCTGTGGCAGGCCTAGCCGGGCGGTAGCCTCCTGCAGAAGCTTCTGATTGGTTCGCGTGGCTTTGCGAAGGTCGTCGACGATCTCCCTGAAACGCGGGTCCCCCAGGACGCCGCCGATCCATCCGCCGAGGTGCAGGGGCAGGTCGTATTGGATGACCGAAACCGCATTTTCCAGGTGGGCGCGCAGCTCGGGATTTCGGCTGATAAGGAAGCCGAGTTTGCTTCCGCCGAGATGGACGGTCTTACCCGTGTCCCAGATCGCGATGACCGGAGCCTGTTCGTTAACGAGACGCCAGACCGGCGTAACGATATCCGGACCGTGCACTCCGGCCAGCAGGAAGCAATGATCGACGATCAAGACCGACCCGGTATCCAGACAGGTCTGCGAAAAACGGCGCAAGTGCGCTGGCGACCAAACCGCGCCGGTCGGATTTTCGGGCGAGGTTATCGCCGCGATCACGCCCTGAGCGTCGCCAGCGTTTTCGACGATCTTCGCGCAAAAGCGATCGCAGTCGTCGTCGGAAAAAGATTGCAGCAAGCCGCATGCGACGCGAACGGGCCCGGCGGAGACGACCTCACGCGCGATGGCGGGAATGATGTCTATGCAAGGTTCCGTCGTGACGACAACGGATCGGCGACCCGATCGCTCGATGTGTGCGCGCGCGGCCAAGAAACCGCGTTGCAGCGCCACCGAGCCGGAGAAGGTGGCTATGACGCCGACGCCTTCATCTTCGAGATCGAGCGCCGATCGAGCGCCCCGTTCGGGCGGATGGGGGTGAAGGCGCCTAACATGCTGCATCTCGGCCCAACTCGGCGCCAGCCCGATCGGATAGCCCGCGCCCAGATCGAACCGGGATCCGGTTGCGATGCTGCGCTCGGCGTAGGTCAGGGCGGAGCTCGTCATCCCGGCGAGATGTTCTGATTTGAGCGAAAGCGGTTGTCGGGGTCGTACCGCCTCTTGGTCGCGCGCAGCCGACTCATGTTGTCTCCGAAGGCGGCGCTGACGCGCGCATCGCCCTCTTCACTGAGGTAGTTGACGTAAGTGGTCTCGAGTCCGAGCGTTTGGAGTTCTGCGAACAGCGCGTTGCACCAATCCAAATTGGCCTCGTCGTCTTGGGCATCGTCCCAGTTCGTATTGATCAGGAACAGATAGCTGTGCGTCCTGTCGCCGTAGGCCGAACTCTCGTTCCCGACACGGTGCGCCGCACCGTGCACATGATCGAACGTGAGCATCGAATGCTCGCTCGGAGCCGAGACGAGGTAGCGCTCGAAAATCGAGAGGAAGCGCGGAGAGACGGGGTCCTGGACATAGATCGCTCGCCAATAGCTGCGCCTGCCACGGCGTAGATCGTCGTCGAACTGACGTTGCCAGTTCACGTAAGAATAGCGCTGCCGGGTATCGCGCAGGAGGCTGGACGCGGCCCTGGGGAGCAGCGGGTCGGTCAACGACAGTCCCGTCTCCGGCGCGCCCGCATAGCAGACGTCCAGCGAAACCCGGGCCGATCTCGCGCCGCACGGCGCGACGAGGGAAATCGTCAATTCGTCGGGGGCGGCTTCACAGCATGCGACGTAGCGCTCCAAAGCCTCGCGGAGCTCGGTGTGTCGGTAGACGATGGAGCCCGCCAAAAGTTGGGGCAGGGGATTGAGGCGAAGTTGGAAGCGGGTGACGAGGCCGAAATTTCCGCCGCCACCGCGCAGGGCCCACAGCAGATCGAAGTTCTGGTTTTCCGACGCCCTGACCAACTCACCGGAAGGAAGCAATATATCCGCCGCGACGAGGTTGTCGCAAGTCAGCCCGTAAAGTCCGTTCAACCAGCCGATCCCGCCCCCTAGGGTGAGACCGGCGACGCCCGTATCGGAAATGATCCCGCCTGGAGTGCACAGTCGGAATTTGGCGGCGACGCTGTCGAAATCCCGCCATAGCGCACCGGGCTGGACGTCGGCCAGGCGCGCATCGCGGTCGACATAGACACCGGCCAATCTCGAGGTGTCGATAACGTAGCCGTCTTCCACGAGCGAGCTTCCGGCCACGTTGTGTCCGCCGGCCCTGATCGAGAACGGGCGATCTTGGTCGAGTGCGAAGCGCCCCACGGCGACGAGCGCCTGTTCGGTTTCGGGGAACAAGATCGCTCGAGGTTTGCGGTCGATATAGCCGTTGAAGATCCGGCGATCGCATTCGTAGTGCGGGTGGTCGTTTGCGACCACCTCGCATGCTTCGAGACCGAACCGTAGGTCTGCCGTCGTCTTCACCGCAGCAAATTCGCGACGGCGAGGTCTTCGATGCCAAGACCGGTCGAACGGAAAAAGACAAGGCCGCGCTGGGGGCGTTGAACCTTGCCGGTGACCAGTCCGGCGAGGTCGCCCTTGATGCTAGACGGCGACCAAGCCCCCGATTGCTGAGCGATGATCATCTCGCCCGCGGTTACCGGCGCCGTCTGAGCATAATCGCAAAATACGCTGTAGGCACCTAACTCGGCGGGATCGATCTCGTGGGCCCGCGGTGCGTTCGTGCTGATCGAAGTGACGACGCAATCTTGGGGAAGGTCGGCGGTTCGAACGACCGGCGAGCCGGAAGAGGTGCACAGCATCACGACGTTGGCGTCGGCGATCGTCGCTTTCAGAGACTTGGCGACCGTCGCCTTCGGAGAAATCGCTTCGACCAGATCGGACACGGCCTTGGCCCGGGCGCCGTCAGTGCTCATGGACGGAGACCAAATTTTGATCTCGTCCCAGTCGTGTTGGGAAGCGACGAAGCGGAGATGCTCGATCGCGACTTTCCCCGTGCCGATGATGGCCAGCTTGGAGGCCGTCGGGGGCGTCAGGTATTCCAGGGCGAGGGCGGTGGTGGCGGCGGTTCGAATGGTGGTGAGCGCATAGCTGTCGCAGAGCACGATCGGGCGTCCGGTGCTCGCCGACAAAAGCAGGGTGTAGGCGGTGACCGGATACTTTCCGTTGCGCTTGAGCGCATTGATGTAGGGCGAGACTTTCACGCCCACGATGTCGAGGCCATAGATCACGCCAGGATAGAAGATGCAGTCGCCTTCGTCGTCGGGAAACTGCGTGAGCGTCTGAGCCGGTTGCACCGTACGGTTGCCGTCGAGACCCCCGAAGGCTTCGCGCAAGGCCTTGCGGACGTCGTCACGGCTGATAGCGGCCAGAGCCTCTTGTTCGTCCAGTACTTTCAGATCTAGGGGCACCGCTTCGCTCCTCTTGGCGATGGTTGAAAATGAACGGCCGGAAGCCGACGTCGAAGTAGACGTTTTGGGGCAGGTCGATGCCGCGATAGCCGCAACGCACCGATTGAGGTTCGTCGGAGAAGAAGGAGCCGCCTCGAACGACGACGTCGACGATGCCGGCGACATCGTTGCGGTTGACGTCATGCTCCGGAGACGGAGGGACGGCCCTGCTGCAGGTCCACTCCCAGGCGTTGCCCGCGATGTCGAAGAGGTTGTAGTCGGTTTGTCCGTCGGGGAAGGCTCCCACCGGCGCCGCGTGGTCGAGAGCCAGATTGGCCGCCCGGGTATGGGCGCGCTTGGCGGTCAGCTGTTCGCTTCCCCATGGGAAGATGGCGTTACGTCCCGCGCCACGCGCCGCGCGTTCCCATTCCCACTCGGTCGGAAGCCGAATTTCGACCTGCTCGGCCGCCACGCCTTCGCGTTGCAGCCGACGTTGTAGCCATGCGCAGTAGGCCATGGCTTCCCACATATTGACGCCGACTACGGGTTGGGTCGGTTGATTGTAGCGTTGGTTGCGCCAGTAGAACGGCTCTAGACGGGCGCGGGACATTTCGCGGGCGTCGGACAGAATGTCGTCGAGCCGATACCGACCCAGCTCCAACTCCGGTCCGAAATCGCGAACGACCCACTCTTTTGTCTTCTGTTCGAGTTCGTCGCGGAAACTCGGATCTTCGGCCAGCCACCGCAAACCTTCTTCGCGCCATAGCGAGCGGTCTTCGTAGCCCTCGTCGTCGATGAAGCGTTCGTACTCGGCGTTCGTGACCATGTACTTGGGGACGTGCATCGCCCCGAAGGTCAGGCGGCGTTTCGGGACGGTTTCGACGAGGTCGCTTTTGGGTTTCGGGCGGGCGGGATCGTCGTCGCCGACGTCGAGCGCCGTGGGCGGCAGGTAAGCCATCCTGTCGAAGACGGGGACGAGATTTCCGTCGCGTTGAACGATCCTCGGATCTCCGAGGCGACCCAGCACGCGCAGCAACTCGATGCGTTCTCCCAGCTCCGCCCTGCCGCTGGCGTCCCGGATCAGATCGGCGACATGGTCCCAAGTAGAGGGGCCCGATTGATCGGGCCGGCCGTCCAAAACCCACCCCTGGCTTCGCGCGCGCAGCGTAGTCGCACCGATCTCGGCGAGCATCTCGCCGGTCAGGATCGCCACTCTCACGCCGTCGTGGGTGTCGGCCATGGCGTCGTTCACCAGCGCGTCGATTACGGTCGCGATGAAAAACGTTGCGCTACCTTCCCGACCTCCATATCCGGCCATGAGGATCAGGGGCTCGCGCCAGTGGGCACGACCGGCGAACCCGCGGATCAAGTCGACGTCGGCGAGGTCCAGAATATGAAGGCCGGTCAAAAACTCCTGAAGCGAGCGATGGCTGAAACCGAAACGGCCGCGTGAGACCATCACCATCAGCCCGTTGCTATCGACCAGACGCTGGACAACGCTTCCGATCCGTTCTCGCGACCTCTTGTAGGCGGTGGTGTTGCCCGCTTGCTGGACGCCCATCTTGGCGGCGACGATTTCCTCGATTTCTTCGAAGGAGAGGCCATGGCGGCGGGCCGGGTTGTCGACCTCCTTGAGATGAATCTGATACGCGACATGCGCAGCCAGGGGCTGCAGTTCGGACTGCGATATGGTCACGCTGCCATAGGCGCGCCGCCAATGTGGTTTGTCGGACAGCAGATGCGAAACTGTCCGATGGTAGAGAATGGCGCGTGATCGGGCGAGTTCGCCGTCCGACATGTGAACCAGCGCCATGAGGTTTAGGATCAGGGGCGTGGAAGCGAGCTGTGAAAGCTCGACCGAGTTGCGCAGCGCGTCCTGCAGATTACGCTTGCGGGCTTGTGCGTCGCTGACATGTTGAAGCTTCTGAAGTTGGTTATACCACTTATCGACATAGTCGATCATGTCCGACACGGAGAATGGCATCAGCCTGAGGCGCGTGTACTTCAGGTGAAGCGAAATGTTTCTCTGCTCGAAGTCGGCCGAACGGCACGTAATAATAATCTGTGATTTGGGAAACTCGACGCTGAGGCGCTCGACGAGCGCGATGACTTGGGAGGTTTGCTCCTCGGAGACCTCGTCGAGGCCATCCAGATAGAGCGCGGCGTCGCCGTCGACCAATTTTCGATGAAGCGAGGCGATCAGCTCGCCACGGTCCAAGTCCGTGTTCGTGGCCAAGGTCTCGATCTCGCTTACGGCGTGCCACCAGTCGGTCGACCGCGCGACGTCCAAATCGCCGAGCCTTACATGCACCGGACAACGCCGGTCCACGGATAGGGCGTAAGCCAGGACGTCGATCAGGGTGCTCTTGCCGGCACCCGGAGCGCCGAGAACGATAACTCGATGCGCCTCGGGCTGCTTGACGGCGTCCGTCGCGAGGGTGTGTTGGCGTGCTGGCTGATTGGTCACAGGCTCGGTGTTTCCACCTTGACCGACAAATTCAGTGCCGACCGACAACGGCGTATAGACGTCGGAGAGCTTCAGCCGATCAGGCGCGTTCGTTTGTTGCAGGCTCGAGGTCGGATCGCCGAACCTCAGCATGGTGTGGGTTCTGGCGACCTCTGCGAGATACCTCTTGATCGAGACGTCCGAACCGGCCGGCGACGGGATGGCGCGGCTCTTTCGATTTGTGAGACTCCCTAGGACTTGGGGGACGGTCTTAGAGCCGAACACCGGCGCCCAGAGCGTCGCGACGAACGTCACGCCCGCCACAACCGTCGCCCCAACCGTCAGAAGGATCGTCAGCATCGACCGTCACCTTGCCCTTTCGCCGCGAAGGCGCCGGCCAGTGAGGTCGAATGCGTCATGGTCGACGCCGCGCAGCCCGCTTACCGGTTCAAAGGCATAGCGGTTTTCGTTCGATCGGGCGTCGCGCGGCGTTGACGCGCACGTTCGACAGCTTAATAGGCCTAGTTGCGTCATGCCCCCCCCGGGGAGGCGGTCGGTTCTCGCCGCCCGCCTATACACAACCTAAGCAAAGCTCCGTCGTCGGCAAGTCCGCAATGCAACTTCGGGGGGCGAAATTTTTGTGAAACAACCACTTCTTGAGCCTTGCAAGCCGCCGGTTCTTGCGCTTGGCGGACTTCAGTTGGTTTTGTGCTGCGTCGAGGCGTGCCGGCGCAGTCTCGTTCAGAAGGAAGGAAACTAGGAAGCCGACGCACATCGCGCCCAGCGCCAGATGGAGGATCGCGTGAAAGCCCGCGGCTTCGGCGACCGCGCCGGCAATGATCGGGGCCACGCCCCCGCCGAACAGTTCGCCGACACAGATGGCCACGCCGGTGGCGGTCGACATCAAGCTCGCCGGAACCGACTCCGCGCTGAGCGGTCCGACCGTCAGGTTCAGGCAGCCGAAGGTCAAGAAGAGGGCCGTGAACAGGCCCGCGAACAGCAACGGCACAGTCGGATCAGTCTGCATGAACGCCACGAGCGAGACCGCGCCGCCAAGGCTCAAGATCGTCATCATCGGCTTTCGTCCGAGACGGTCGGACAAGGCCGGGATCAAGGTCGTGCCGAGCGCCGCCAAAGCCGATGGCCGACATCACCACGCCCATGGAGTTCAGATCTAGGTGAAGGTGGTCGAGCAGATAGTTGGGCATCATGGCGCTGGTGACGATCATGCAGGTCGGCTAGCACAGCATGCCGATCATCCATCCCAGAGAGCGTCGCTGCGAGGACTCATCAGGTATACTATTGAGCTGCCGATCGAAGGTCGGCTTCCTGGAAGCGCGTCAGAGTCAGCAACTGGCGCACCCCGGGCCGTGATGGCGCCAACAAATCAGAGACGCCCAATCAATTCTTTATTTGTCTTGATGTAGGTAAGCCGCCCACGCCCCCATGAGCTTGCGCCTCTTGTCGAAAAAGTCGGTTCGACGATAAGCTGCCTCCACACGATCGGGCACTTTGTGTGCGAGGGCTTTATCAGCGACTTCTTTTGGAAAGTCGGTCATTTCCGACGACCAATCGGTGAAAGCGCTCCGAAAGCCATGGACGGTTACGTCCGAAATCTTCAGATCTCGCAATACCTTCGACATCGTCATGTCGCTTATCGGCTTGGTGCCGTTCGTGGAAAACAGCAGTTTATCGTCTTCACTGCGGTTCTCATACATGCGGCGCAGAAGCTGAAGAGCCGGGTCTGAAAGTGGGATGAGATGAGCGACTCTCATTTTCATCCGCTCAGCGGGGATCGACCATACGCCCTTGTTCAGGTCGAACTCGCTCCAGACGGCCATCCGCGTCTCATTCGAGCGCGTCGCAGTGTAAATTGTAAGCCGGAGCGCGTCCCTTCCGAGAGACGGCGGCATTGCAGAGATTTCCTGAACAAACCCCGGTACGTCTGCGTAGGCCATCGCGGCATAGTGGCCGCCGACATTAGTCTGCCGGGGTAGTCCTTTTCGCACCGAGCGAAGAGATACCTCTTTGCCAATCCATCCCTTTATATGGGCGAAGTCCAACACGGCGTTGATACGCTGAAGCACCTTAGTCGCTGTGTCGGGGACGGCCAACCAGATCGGCTCCAACACATCTCGAACCACCAGGGCGTCGACCTTGTCGACGGCGAGCGAGCCAATCATTGGGAAGACGTGTCGTTCGAAGCTGGAGATCCAAATCTTCGTCCGACTGTCCTTCCAGCCAGCTTTGAGCGTCTCGTAGCAAGCTCGAGCAGCAGTCTCGAACGAGGGAGTGGATTTACGCGCAGCGCGACGCTCTGCCGACGGGTCTACGCCGTTACGGACCTTCCGTCTCATCTCCGCCGCCGCGATGCGCGCCTCAACGAGCGACACATCCCGCACCGAGCCAAGTCCCAGATCCCTTCGGGTTCCTTGGAACTGCATACGGAGAATCCAGGAGCGAGACCCGCTTGGCTGTACCTCCAGGTAAAGGCCTCGCCCATCGCCATGACGGCCAGGTCCGGCATGCTTCACCTTCAATGCCGTGAGCGCCAAGTTAGAACTCCCTAAAATCAGAGCCCGGGATTTCCCCACATCCTTCCCCCATTTTTAAACAGGATTTTGGGGGGCATGCTGAGAGTGCCTGACACGCACCTACTCAACAACCCACTGAAATATTTGTTGAATTAGACAGCCTGACACAAGCTGGTTCGATGTCCGCGAGATCCTCGGCTCCACCAAGGACCTCTCCAGACATCGTCATACTACTCACGCCAGCGCCTCCTCGCGTCTCGCGGCTGTGCGTCGGCAGGCGCTCCACCTTGGGCGCCGCGACGTTGCGTCGCGGCGTAAACGTCTGGGAATAAAGGGTTTCTGAGCCTTGGGCCGCGATGCTGGCCGCCACTTCATCAAGCGGCGGCAGAATGCGGACCCTGATCATCGGAACGGCCCTTACGGCCGGCCTGGCCTGTTTTGGCCAGGCGCAGGCGCGGGAGGCGGAAGCCTCCGGGGCGCTGGACCTCTCCTTCAGCTACAAGGCCGACCTGGCGGCGACGGTCGACGGCGGCGCGGCCCGGCGCGGGCGGGTGCTCGACAACCTGACGATCGGGGCGGACCTGGACCTGGAAAAGGCGGTCGGCTGGACGGGGGCGCGGGCCCACGCCCTGGTGCTGAACAACACCGGCGGCGCGCCGAGCGAGGATTCCGGCTCGATCCAGGGCGTCGACAACATCGAGGTCTCGCGCCACCGGCTGCGGCTGTACGAGGCCTGGGTCGAGCAGGACCTGGCCGGCGGCAAGGGCTCGGTGAAGGCCGGCCTCTATGACCTGAACAGCGAATTCTACGCCAACGACAGCGCCGGCCTGCTGATCGCGCCGGCCTTCGGCATCGGTTCGGAGCTGGCGGCGACGGGGCCGAACGGGCCGTCGATCTTTCCCTCGACGAGTCTCGCGGTGCGCCTGGCCTGGACGCCGTCGGAGCATGTCTATGCCCAGGCGGCGGTGCTGAACGCCCATGCCGGGGTGCTGGGCGATCCGGGCGGGATCGACTTCCACATGGACGACGGCGCCCTGCTGATCGCCGAGGGCGGCTGGACGGGGGCCGGAAAGGTGGCTTTCGGCGCCTGGCGCTACACCCGCAAGCAGGAGGACATCCGCGAGCTTGGTCCCACCGACGATCCGGCCAGGCGCAAGGCCCAGGGGGCCTATGTGCTGCTCGAGCGGGCGCTGACGGGGGCGGAGGCCGAAGACGTGCGCCGCACGACGGCCTTCGCGCGCCTGGGCGTCTCGGACGGCGACACCACCCCGTTCCAGGGCGGCTGGCAGGCCGGGATCAAGGTCGACCGGGTGTTTGCGAGCCGGCCAGACAGCGCCTTCTCGATCGGCGTCAACCAGGCCTATCTGACCCAGAAGCACCGGGCCAACGCCGCCGACGCCGGCCAGGACCTGGGCGATACGGAGTCGGCGATCGAGGTCACCTATGCCGACACCGTCGGCTCGCTGACCCTGCAGCCGGACCTGCAATATGTGATCCGCCCCGGCGGCGACCGGGCGATGAAGAACGCCGTGGTGGCGATCCTGCGGGTGGGGGTGGAGTTCTGATCTTGATCCCTCTTCCATGGGGAGAGGGAGGGGCCCGCCGCGCAGCGGTGGGAGGGTGAGGGGTAAAAAGCCTTCCGAACAAGGCGCGAGCCTAGCCAACCCCGCCTCCCTAGGCCTCGCGCCTAGGGTCCAGGGTTCCGCCGATCAGATCACAGAGGCCGCGCGGCCACGCTGGCGGCGCCCCGTCCGAAGAGGGCGAGCCCGGCTCGGCCATGGGTCCTCACCACAAGGGCGAGGAAGGCGAGAAATGGATGAGCCGTCGGGAAGACCGCCCTTTTTTGGCGATCCAGCCGCGGCGATTGAGGCCCTTCCGGCCGACGGTGAAACCTCTCACCCTCCCACGCCTTGCGGCGCGGGCCCCTCCCTCTCTCTCAGAGAGAGGGTTCAATTTCGCCCCGCCGCCCTGACCTGCTAAGGCTGGCGGCATGGCCAAGCTCGACGATGCATATGATCCGTTGACCCCCGTGCCGGCCGAGCGCCGGGTGTTCGGGACGCGGGACGCCTTTTCGCTGTGGTTCAGCCTGGGGATCGGCCTGCTGGTGCTGCAGGCCGGGGCGTTCCTCGTGCCGGGGCTCAGCCTGCCGATGGCGCTGGCGGCGATCGTGGTCGGCTCGGTGCTGGGGGCGCTGCTGCTGGCGGCGGCCGGGGTGGTCGGGGCCGACACCGGGCTGTCGTCGATGGGGGCGCTGCGGCTGACCCTGGGCAAGCGCGGGGCGGCGGTTCCGGCGGTGCTGAACGCGGTGCAGCTGGCCGGCTGGGGCGCGTTCGAGATCATCGCCATGCGCGACGCCGCCGACGCCCTGGCCAAGCAGAACTTCGGCGTCTCCAGTCCGCTCGCCTGGACCCTGCTGTTCGGGGGGCTGGCCACGGCCCTGGCGGTGCTGGGGCCGGTGTCGTTCGTGCGGCGGTTCCTGCGGGCCTGGGGGCTGTGGCTGCTGCTGGGCGGGGCCGGCTGGCTGACCTGGCGGCTGCTGGCCCAGCACGACCTGGCCGCGCTGATGGCGAGGGCCGGGACGGGCGAGACCAGCTTCGGCGCCGGGGTCGACCTGGTGGCGGCCATGCCGCTGTCGTGGCTGCCGCTGATCGCCGACTACACCCGCTTTGGCCGCACCCCGGGCGGCATGTTCCGGGGCAGCGTCGCCGGCTATGTGCTGGCCAACATCTGGTTCATGGGGCTGGGCGCGGCCTACGCCCTGGCGGCGGGCGGCGAGGGCCTGCTGCTGAGCGCCCTGGCGGCGGCCGGCGGCGGGATCGCCCTGCTGCTGATCATCATCGACGAGACCGACAACGCCTTCGCCGACCTGCACTCGGCCGCGGTCTCGACCGCCACCCTGGTTCCGGTGCGGCCCGCGCGGCTGGCGCTGGCGTTCGGCACGGTCTGCACCCTGGCCGCCCTGCTGGCGCCGATGGGCCGGTACGAGGGCTTCCTGCTGCTGATCGGCTCGGTGTTCGCGCCGCTGTTCGGAGTGCTGCTGGCCGACCATTTCATCGTGCGTCGCCGCAAGGCTCCCACGGGGGCCGAAGGGGCGGCGAGCGTTTCGGGTCTTGCGGCCTGGGCGATCGGCATTGCGGCCTATCAGGCGGTCAGCCGCCTGGCGCCGGAGGTCGGGGCGACCCTGCCGGCCGTGGTGGTCGCGGGCGCGGCCTATGTGGGGCTGCGGCGGGTGGTGAAGCGATAATCTCCCTTCCCCCTTGATGGGGGAAGGGTCGGGGATGGGGGCTGCTGAGCTTGCAACGGTGTGCGGCCTCCACCGCCGTGGTCACCCCCACCCCTGCCCCTCCCCCATCAAGGGGGAGGGGGGCGCTACTTTTTCTTCTTCGCCGTGTTGAGCTCGACCGCCGCGCGGATCAGGGCCTTGAAGGCCGCCGCATCGACGGTTTCACCCTCGCGGATGTCGATGGCGCGGCGGGTGTTGCCGTCGAGGCTGGAATTGAACAGGCCGGCGGGGTCGGGCAGCGAGGCTCCCTTGGCGAAGGTCAGCTTGATGTAGGCCTTGTAGGTCTCACCGGTGCAGAGGATGCCGGCGTGCGACCAGACAGGCGTGCCGCGCCACTTCACCTCTTCGAGCACCTGCGGATCGGCCTCGTGGATCAGGCCGCGCATGCGGGCCAGAGCCTCGCCGCGCCAGTCGGCGAGGCCGGCGATGCGGTCATCGATATATTTGGCGGCGTCCTCGACGGTGTCGGTCATGGCGTTTCCTCGTGCGTTTCTTAGAGCCGCTCGCCGGGCAGGGCGGCGGCCTGTTGGATCCACGCGGTGAGCAGGGCCTCGTCGAGGGGCTCGCCTTCGTGGATGTGGAAATAGCGGACATCGCCGCTCTTGGACGGTTCGGGCGGGACGGGGTCGAGGGCCTGGCCGCGGAAGAAGGCGACCTTCACGTAGCGGGCGTAGACGTGGAAGCTGAGGAACCAGCTCTTGTCCTCATCCGGCGCGCCGTAGAACGGCGAGTTCCACTTCACGGCCTTGCGCACGCCGGGGACGGCGGCGGTGATCAGGGCGTCCAGGCGCGCGCCGACCGCGCGCTTCCAGCCGGGCATGGCGGCGACATAGGCCTGGATCGGGGCCTCGCCGTCGCCCTTGGCGATCTGGGGATTGCCGCCGGAGAGCAGCTTGGGGGTTTGCGCCATCGTTTTCTCCCTGCCCCATTCTTCGTCATCCCGGGCGAAGGCGCAAAGCGCCGCAGACCCGGGACCCAGGGGCAACCGCACTGCGTCCGCCCCTGGGTCCCGGCTCTCCGCTACGCTACGGCCGGGATGACGCGTGAGGGTATCGCCCTCAATCCCGACCCAACACCCCTTCCAGCTTCTCCAGGAACTGCTTCCAGCCGGCGTGGGCGCCGCCGTAGGCCTGTTTCTGGTCGGGGCGGAAGCCGGACTGTTCCATGCGCAGGTGGGTGCCGGCGGCCGTCGGCGTCAGGGTGAAGGTGACGACGCTGGTCAGGGCGTAGGCCGGGTCGGGGTGGGCGTGGTTCCAGGTGTAGGAGAGCGAGTTCGGCGGATCGACCTCCAGCACCTCGCAGTCCAGCACCCCGCCCCACTCGCCGCGCAGGTTGAAGCGGTGGCCGACCACGGGGGCGAAGTCGGACTTCATCAGCCACTCCTCGATCAGGTGCGGCTGGGTCAGGGCGCGCCACAGCTTGTCGGCCGGGAACGGCAGGTCGCGCTCGACGACGACGGAGCGCAGGTCGGCGGTCTGGTCGATCATTGGTCCATCCTGTTCAAAAGGTCCTCCAGCCGGTCGAAGCGGCTCTCCCAGAAGCCGGCCATGCGGCGGGTCCAGTCGACCAGGGGCGACAGGGCCTCGAGGCGGGCGCTGTAGTGGGTCTGGCGGCCGGCGTGGCGGTCGGTGACGAGGCCCGCCTGCTTGAGCACGGCCAGGTGCTTGGACACCGCCGGCTGCGAGACCCCGGCCTCGCGCGTCAGCGCCCCCACCGTCTGCTCGCCCTCGCGGCACAGCCGCTCGAACAGCGCCCGGCGGGTGGGATCGGCGAGGGTGCGGAAGAGGTCGTCGGGGGCGGGGGTCATGCGCTTATCGATAACCGGTTGGCTATGGGTTATTGATAACTACGGAGTTATGGATGAGTCAAGCGTCCCTCTCCCCTTGCGGGAGAGGGTGGCCTCCGAAGGAGGTCGGGTGAGGGGTCGCGCGAACGCAAAACGCCGCGACGGCTGATCAGCTGTCGCGGCGTCTGACTTTTGAGAGTCCCCTCATCCGTCGGCATTCGCCGACACCTTCTCCCGCAAGGGGAGAAGGACTTAGGAGGCGGGCCGAGGCCCGGCCAGGCTGGTGTAGAACTCCGGACGGCGGTCGCGGAAGAAGCCCCAGGCGGCGCGGTGGGTGGTGAGGAAGTCGAGGTCGAAGCTGGCCTGGACCAGGCCCTCGTCGGCGCGGCCCAGTTCCGACACCAGGTCGCCGCGATGGTCGGCGATGAACGACGAGCCGTAGAAGGTCTGGCCGCCGTTGGGGTAGCCGTCCCAGGGCTCGAAGCCGATGCGGTTGGCGCCGATGACCGGGATCACGTTGCTGACCGCGTGGCCCTGCATGGCCCGCCGCCAGGGCAGAGCCGTGTCGAGGGAGGCGTCATGCGGCTCGCTGCCGATGGCGGTGGGGTAGAACAGGGCCTCGGCGCCCATCAGGGCCATGGCGCGGGCGGCCTCGGGGTACCACTGGTCCCAGCAGATGCCGACGCCCAGGCGGCCAAAGCGCGTGTCCCAGACCTTGAAGCCCGTGTCGCCCGGCCGGAAGTAGTACTTCTCCATGTAGCCGGGGCCGTCGGGGATGTGGCTCTTGCGGTAAACGCCCAGCAGGGAGCCGTCGGCGTCGGCCATCACCAGGCTGTTGAAGTAGTGCGGGCCCTCGCGCTCGAAGATCGAGATCGGGATGACCACGCCCAGCTCGCCGGCCAGGGGGGCGATGGCCTTGACCACCGGATGCTCGCGCCACGGATGGGCCTCGGCGAACCAGCGCTCTTCCTGGGCGACGCAGAAGTACGGGCCCTGGAACAGCTCCGACGGCAGGATGACCTGCGCGCCCTTGGACGCGGCCTCGCGGATGAAGGCTTCCGTCTTCTTGATGTTGGCGTCCAGGTCCATGCCGTAGGAGGTCTGGATGGCGGCGACGCTGAGCGTGCGGGGCATGCGGACTTACTCCTCGGGTTCTTGCTGGCTGATGCAGTGGAACGAGCCGCCGCCCGTCAGGATCGCGGTCGAGGCCAGGCCGATGACCTGGCGCTCGGGGAACAGGCCCTTGATCACCTCGACGGCGAAGGCGCCGGACTCCTCGGCGTAGATCGGCACGATCACCGCCTCGTTGGCGATCAGGAAGTTCATGTGCGAGGCCGGGATCGGCTCGCCGTCCTCGTCGAGGATGCGGCCCGGCGAGGGGATGCGCACGACCTGCAGCGGCGAGCCGCGGCTGTCGGTCATCGAGCCCAGCAGGCGGGCGGTCTCGGCATAGACCTCGGCGTTGGGATCGTCGGCGCCGAAGGCCATCGGGCAGGCGACCACGCCGGGCGCGACGAAGCGGGCCAGGTTGTCGACGTGGCCGTCGGTGTGGTCGTTGAGCAGGCCATCGCCCAGCCACAGCACCTTCTTGGCGCCGAGCGCGGCGGCCAGGGCCGAGGTGGCGGAAGCTTCGTCCCAGCCTTCGTTGCGGTTTTCGTTCAGCACGCACTGGCGGGTGGTCAGTACGGTGCCCAGGCCGTCATGGTCGACGGCGCCGCCTTCGAGGATGAAGTCGTTGCGGACCAGCGGCGCGCCCGAGGCGGCGGCGATCTGCTCGGCGACGATGTCGTCGCCCTCCAGGTCGTACTTGCCGCCCCAGCCGTTGAACTTGAAGCCGGCGGCCGAAGCGCCGTCACCGCCGGCGGTGAAGATCGGGCCGGTGTCGCGCAGCCAGATGTCGCCGAACTGGCCGCGGACGATCTCGACGGTGGTGTCGGAGAGCAGGGCTTTCGCCGCTTCCTCGGCCTCGTCGCCGACGACCATCAGGCGCACGCGCTCGCCGCCCGGGCCGGCCAGGGCGCGGGCGAGGTCGGCGACCTCAGCTTGCGCCTGCTCGAGGTCTTCCTGCCAGAGCTCGCCATGGCTGGGGAAACCCAGCCACATGGCGCGGTGCGGAGCCCACTCGGCGGGAACGGTGAGGGTCATTTTCGAAAGCCTGGTCAACAAGAGGGGGCGCAGATGGCCCCTGGGGGTCGAAGGGTCAAGCGCGCCTTCTAGCAAATTGGTGCGACAAAAGAAAAAGGGCGGCTCCGAAGAGCCGCCCTTCCCCGTCTTGCGAAGCTTGCGGAGGCTTAGAAGCCGGCGCGGAGCGTCAGGGTCACCGTGCGCGGGGCGCCGATGCTGGCGAACGAACGGCTGTAGCCGGGCGAGCCCGGGGTCGCGCTCGTGTTGGTGCCGAGGTTGCCGTAGTAGTTCTTGTCGAACAGGTTGATCACGTTCAGCTGGATGTTCGAGTTCTTGTAACCGAAGCGCTCCAGCTCGAAGCGCACGTCCACGTCCGTCGTGATGTAGGACGGGACCTTCAGGTCGTTGACGTCGGTGACCCAACGCTCGCCGACGTACTTGGTCTGGGCGCCCAGGGTCAGGCCCTCGACGACTTCCCATTCCATGCGGTTCGAGAAGGTGACGTGCGGGGTCTCGACCAGTTCCTTGCCCTTGGTGGCGGCGAAGGTGGTCGAGGAGATGGCGATGTTATCCTGCACTTCGCTGTCGTTGTACGAGAACGAGAAGTAGGCCGCCAGGTAGTCCACCGGCTTGAAGCCGATCGAGGCGTCGAAGCCGTACTGCTTCACCTTGCCGACGTTGCGGTCGATGCTGATGCCCAGATCCTGATCGTACGAGCTGACGATCCGGTTTTCGAACTGGGTCGCCCAGGCGCTGGCCGAAGCGATGATCGCGCCGCTCTGGTAGCGATAGCCGCCTTCGAAGGTGGTGCTGGTTTCGGGCTGGACGCCGGTGGTGACGATGGCGTTGTTGGCCGCGCGGAGCACCGTGTAGAGGTTGTCCGTACGCGGCAGCGAGGTCGATTCAGCGTAGCTGCCGTAGATCGAGCTGGCGTCGCCGAAGCGATAGCTGACACCGACGTTGGGCAGCACGTCATCGTACTTCAGGGTGCGCGAGTAGGGCGCGATGAACTGGGTCGTACCAGTCGACGCGAAGGTCACGTTGCCGTTGGCCAGCGGGGTGCTGGGGGTTTCGGTGGTGCAGCGCACGGTGCTCGAAGCGTTCTGCGAGTAGCAGAACTGGTTCAGCTCGCGCTTGAAGAACGGCGCGCGCAGGCCGACGCTGAGGTTCAGGTTGTCTTCCAGGAACTTGCCCCGGTACTCGACGCTGACCTGGTTCAGGGTGGCGATCGAGAAGCGGTCGCGAGCGCGCATGAAGCTCTTGCCGTCGGCGGTCACGATCTTGTCGCCGTGGCCGTCCTTGCCGCCGAACCAGCTCTGGTAGGTCGGGGTGCCGTCGAAGTCGATGTAGCCGTATTCGCCGGTCTGGCGGTGGCGGCCGTAGTCGAGGGTGTAGCCGACGCGGAAGGCGTTGTTGTCGTTCAGCTTCCAGATCAGCGAGGTGAGCAGGCCGTAACGACGGGTGTTGGTGTTGCTCGGGTTCATGACCCGCACCGTGTCGTTGGTGTCGCCGTCGCCGTTCAGGTCGACGCCGTTGGCGCTGGTGCCCTTAAGCTGGGCGTTGGTTTCCGACAGCAGGGTGTTCTGCGTGCCGCCGTTGGCCAGGGTGTACTGGAACGACGGGTCGACCGTCAGGGTCAGGCCGTTGGCGATGGTGAACTTCGACTGGCCGCGGATGTTGCCGGTGTTCGACGGGTTGATCCGCAGACCCCAGTAGTTGGAGTTGGCGGCGTTATCGACGCCGGCCGAGGTGATCGGCACGTAGTCGTTGTTGAAGTCGACTTCCCAGCCCTGGACCGAGGTCTGGTTCGGGGCGTCGGTGCCGTCCGGCAGCTTGCCCGTGGCGGTGCGCAGGTTCGGACCGTTGTAGGCGTTGTTGCGGTTGACGTTGTAGTGCACCGCCAGGCTGATGAAGTCGGTGCCGTCGCCGATCGGCTGGTAGATCTTGGCGTTGACCTGGCGCTTGTAGATCTCGCCGCGGCCCTTGAACTTGTCGTAGCGCTGATACGAGGCTTCAGCCCACATGCGGGTGCCCCACGGACCCACTTCGCCGCTTTCGACGAAGGCCGCGTAGCGCTTGTAGTCGAAGCTGCCGATGCTGGCCTGGACCCAGGCGCCGGCTTCCTTCGACGGCGTCAGGGTGGAGATGCCGATGGTGCCGCCGGTGCTGGCCGCGGTCGGGCTGTCGACGTCGGTCGAGCCGGTGTTGACCGAGGCGCTGCCGATGATTTCGGAGTCGGGCAGCTGGTTGGTGTAGGTCGCGTAGTTGCCGGTGTCGTTCAGCGGCATGCCGTCGAAGGTCAGGGCGACGCGGTTGCCGTCGAAGCCGTGCAGACGGATGTTGCCGCCCGACGAGCCGTACGGGTCGGTGTTGGTGAAGTTCAGGCCCGGCACCAGGATGTTCAGCGACTGGATGACGGTCTGGCCGGGAACCTGGGTCTGCAGGAATTCCTGCGACACCGTGGTGCGGGTCTTGGCGACCGTCTCGGCGGTGATCATGCCATCGACCGTCTTCGGACGGGTGCTGGCGGTGACGACGATCGCGTCCAGTTCGGTCGAGGCGGTCGACTGGGCCATAGCGGCCGTCGCCGCCAGCAGGCTGCCGACCAGCGCGGTCGACGCCAGGCAGGCGATTTTTTTCGTGTTCATTCCAATGATCCCCTCATTCTTTGACACAAGTTCGGAAAAACGAGCATCGAACCGCATCGTTTGGGCGGTGTAGCGAAACATTTAGAAGGTTTGGTGACGGAAAGGCCACGATGGCCCAGAATCTGCCACATCGATCAGTCGCTTGCGGAACAATTGGTCAGATTTCCCTTACTTCGCTAAGAAGCGCGTCATGACCGCGCCCCCCTACGCCGCCGAAGATTCCGCAGCCCGCGCGTGGCGCCTGACCCTCATCGGCGTCGCCCTGCTGACGATCGTCCGGGTACTGGCGATTTTTTCCACGCCGCTGGAGCTGTACCCCGACGAGGCGCAGTACTGGCTTTGGTCGCGGACCCTGGATTTCGGCTACTATTCCAAGCCGCCGATGATCGCCTGGGTGATCTGGCTGACCACCCAGATCGGCGGCGACACGGAGGGTTGGCTGCGGCTGGGCGCGCCGCTGCTGCACGGCGCCACGGCCCTGATCGTCCACCGCATCGCCCGGCGCCTGTACGGCGGCTGGACCGGCCTGGCGGCCGCCGGCGTCTATGCCCTGATGCCGGGCGTGCAGCTGTCGTCGGGCGTGATCGGCACCGACGCGCCGCTGCTGTTCTTCCTGGCCCTGACCATCTGGGCCTATGTCTCGCTGCCGGCGGCCAGGACCCCGCGCGAGCGCCTGCTGACCGCCGCCGGCCTGGGCGCGGCCCTGGGCCTGGCCTTCCTGTCGAAGTACGCGGCGATCTACGTGCTGTTCAGCATCGGCGCGCACCTGGCCCTGTCACGGGAGGCCCGCAAGGCCTGGACCTGGCCGATGGGCCTGGCCTTCTTCGGCGTGCTGATCGCCATCTTCGCGCCCAACCTGATCTGGAACGCCGCCCACAAGTTCGCCACGGTCGAGCACACGGCCGCCAACGCCAACTGGGGCGCCAAGTCGCTGTTCAATCCGCGCGAGCTGGTCGAGTTCGTCGGCTCGCAGTTCGGGGTGTTCGGCCCCCTGCCCTTCGGCGTGCTGCTGGGCGGCGGGATCGTGCTGGCGGCGCGCAAGCGCCTTCAGCCGGCCGACGTGCTGCTGCTGTGCTTTGCTCTGCCGCCGCTGCTGACCGTGGCCGGCCAGGCCTTCGTCAGCCGCGCCAACGCCAACTGGGCCGCGGCGGCCTATGTCGCCGGCTCGGTGCTGGTCGCCGGCTGGATGGTGCGCTGGAGCGCCCGGCGCTGGCTGGCCGGGGGCCTGGCCCTGCAAGCGGCGTTCGCCGCCCTGTTCCTGGCCTGCCTGATCAGCCCGCGCCTGGCCGACGGCATCGGCCTGGCCAACAGCTTCAAGCGGGTGCGCGGCTGGGACCAGACGGTGCAGGCGATCATCAACCGGGCCCGCGAGGAGCAGGCCGGCGCACGCCTGACCTCGGTGGCCGTCGACGACCGCTTCCTGTTCAACGTGGCGGCCTATTACGGACGCGACTACTGGGGCACGGTCGGCGCCCCGCCGCTGCGCATCTGGGTGCACGAGGCCCATCCGCAGAACCAGGCCGAGACCGAGGCCCCGATGACCAAGGCCTATGGCGAGCGCACGCTGATCGCCAGCCTGGAGGGCGTCTACAAGGCCAAGATCGAGCAGGACTTCAAGGCGACCTCGGGCGACGAGATCGTCCGTGTGCGGCTTGATCGCAAGCGCGTGCGGCGCACCGACCTGTTCATCGCCGAGGGCTTCGCGCCGGTGGCCCGCGACCCGAAGACGGGACTGCCGCCGAATCCGGAGAAGGGTGGCAGCACGGCGCGGTGACGAGATCCTCCCCCTGAAGGGGGAGCATCTTGAGATCTAGTCCTTCATCCGCCAGGTGGCCCCGGTCGGGCTGTCCATGACCACGACGCCGAGGGCGTCGAGGTCGCCGCGGATGGCGTCGGCGGCGGTCCAGTCCTTGGCGGCGCGGGCGGCGACGCGGCGGGCCAGCAGGTCTTCGACCTTAGCCTTCAGGTCGTCGGAGGCGTCGCCCTCGAACCAGGCGTCGGGATCGGCCTGCAGGAAGCCCAGCAGGGCGCCGGCCTCGAGCAGGCGCGACTTGTGGATGGCCACCTCGGTCAGGTCGCCGGCGGTGACGGCCTTCTCGATGGCGCTCGACACCTCGAACAGCTTGGCGACGGCGGCGGGGGTGTTGAGGTCGTCGCAGAGGGCGTCCATCACCTCCTGCGGGGCCTCGACGGCCTGGTCGGGCACGACGTCTTTGGCGCGGCGCAGGGCGCCGTAGAGACGGTCCAGCGACTTCTTCGACTGCTCGACCAGCTCGGGCGTCCAGTCCAGCGGCTGGCGGTAATGAGCCGACAGCAGGGCCCAGCGCACCACCTCGCCCGGCGTGGTCTTCACCAGCTCGTGCGGGATGATGACGTTGCCCAGGCTCTTGGACATCTTCTCGCCGGCCATGTCGAGGAAGCCGTTGTGCATCCAGTAGCGGGCGTAGGTCGGCAGGCCGTGGGCGCAGCGGCCCTGGGCCACCTCGTTCTCATGGTGGGGGAACTGCAGGTCGATGCCGCCGGCGTGGATGTCGATCGGCAGGCCCAGCTGCTTTTCGATCATCGCCGAGCACTCGATGTGCCAGCCCGGACGGCCCGCGCCCCAGGGGCTGGCCCATTCCGGCTCGTTTTCCTTGGAGGGCTTCCACAGCACGAAGTCGGCCGGGTGGCGCTTGTAGGGGGCGACCTCGACGCGGGCGCCGGCGATCATGTCGTCCAGCGGCCTGCCGGAGAGCTGGCCGTAGTCGGCGAAGCTCTGGGTGTCGAACAGCACATGGCCTTCGGCGGCGTAGGCGCTGCCATTGTCGACCAGCTTGCCGATCATTTCGACGATGGCGTCGATGTGGTCGGTGGCCTTGGGCTCCAGGGTCGGGCGCAGGGCGCCCAGGGCGTCGGCGTCCTCGTGATAGGCGGCGAGATAGCGGTCGGTGATGACCTTGATCTCGACGCCCTCGTCGGCGGCCTTCTTGTTGATCTTGTCATCGACGTCGGTGACGTTGCGGGCATAGACCACCGCCTCGTCGCCGAATTCGTGGCGCAGCAGGCGGAACAGCACGTCGAAGGCCACCACCGGACGGAAGTTGCCGATGTGGGCGTAGCCGTAGACCGTCGGTCCGCAGACATACATCGTCACCCGGTCGCGATCGGCGGGAACGAAGTCGCGCTTCTCGCGCGCCATGGTGTCGTAGAGCCTGATGGTCATGAAAACTCGGTCGCCTTGACGCAGCGGAAGGGTGTTGTCGGAACGAAAAACCGGACCCATATAGCGGGGAGCGAGCCTTCGAACCACGTCTTTGCGACGTGAGAGGCGCGCCCTTTAACGGGTGGCACGCGTAATTCCGGAGCGAACGGCGCTCCGGCGCAACTCAGCCCGTGGAAAGCCCCCTTCGAAAACATGGACGCACTGACCCGCGAGCGAACCCTGATCGGCTCTGACGATAATGCCGGTCTTGATCTTGAACCCGCCCAGCGCCCCTCCCGAGACGAGGCCATGGCCGCGGTGCGGACCCTGTTGGCCTGGGCCGGCGACAATCCCGACCGCGAGGGCCTGCTCGACACGCCCCAGCGTGTGGTCGACGCCTATGGCGAGTGGTTCGCCGGCTATACGGGCGATCCGGCCAAGGAGCTGTCGCGCACCTTCGAGGACGTGCAGGGCTATGACGACATGGTCATGCTGCGCGGCATCGACGTGCAGAGCCACTGCGAGCACCACATGGCGCCGTTCCTGGGCAAGGCCTGGGTGGCTTACATGCCCACCGGCAAGGTCGTCGGCCTGTCGAAGCTGGCGCGCCTGGTCGAGATCTTCGCCAAGCGCCTGCAGACGCAAGAGACCATGACCATGCAGGTCGCCGACGCCATCGAAGACCACCTCTCGGCGGCCGGCGTGGCCGTGCTGATCGACGCCGAGCATCAGTGCATGAGCACCCGCGGCGTGCACCACCACGACGTCTCGACCATCACCACCCAGTTCCGCGGCGTGTTCAAG
>NZ_QHJY01000237.1 GCF_003185805.1 Caulobacter sp. D5 | reverse complement strand
TTTGAGAGACCCCTCATCCGTCGGCTATCGCCGACACCTTCTCCCGCAAGGGGAGAAGGAAGGGATCAGCCGGCCGGAGCGCGCTGAATGCTCGGCTCCAGGTTCTTGACGATCTCGCGGGCGTCGTAGGCGCGGGGGTCGCCCGAGGGCTTGGCGCCCTTGTGCAGGACGATCTCGGCGCTGGCCTCGAACTTCTCGATCGTGCGGATCTCGGCGCGATTGGCGAAGAAGGGGTCGCCCCAGAACGGGTCCCAGGCGCGCCAGCCGCCGTAGCGGGGGCCGTAGTAGCGCCAGGACGGACGCCAGGCGCCGTATGGATAGCCGTAGCCGAAGCCCGGCCGCATGAACGGATCCTCGTCGATCACGGTGCGGGCCGTGCGGTCGGTGCGGCGGTCGGCCGTCTCGAACCAGTCGTAGCCCTGCTGCACGGTCAGCTCGGCGGCGCGATAGAGCAGGTAGCGCTCGACGGTCTCGCGGCCGGTCAGGCTGTTGCCGGCGAAGGTGACGCGATAGCGGTCGCCCTCGAGGCGGAGTTCGGAAAAGCCGCCCGAGGCCTTCTGGCCGGGCGCGGCGGGCTGGTAGGGGGTGGCGGTGGCGCAGGCGCTCAGCGCGGCGGCGACCGCCGCGATCGCGAGCCACTTGACCTTTTTCTGGGACATGGCGCGCTCCTTTGCGACAACTCGTTACTCCCGTACCGTAACGGATGGCGCAGCTTTACGGTTTCGCCAAGGCGATCCGTTTCCAAAAGCGAAAAAAGGGGCTTACCCGCGGCCCTATCCGCGCAGGACGATCAGGCAGGCCGCGCCGATCAGCAGCGCCCCCACCAACAGGCCGAAACCCTTGCGGAAGGCCGGTTCGTTCATCCGCGTCGCCAGGGCCGCGCCGCCCAGGCCGTAGGCGCTCATGCTGATCAGGTCCATGCCGATGGTGGCGCAGGCGAACATGATCAGCTGCGGGACCAGCGGGCGGTGGATGTCGATGAACGGCGGCAGCACGCCGGCGAAGAACACCAGGATCTTCGGATTGGCGATCTGCACGGTGAAGCCGTCGCGGAAGGCCGAGCGGCCGCTGGGCGGGCGCACCGCCGCCAGGGCCGCGCCCTCGCCGCTGACCGGCTTCAGGGCGCCGATGATCGACTTGATCCCCAGCCAGACCAGATAGGCCGCGCCGGCCAGGGCCAGCACGTGGAAGGCGGCGGGAAAGGCGGCGATCAGCGCCCCCAGGCCCAGGGCCGCGGCCACGAACCAGCACAGGCTGGCGCTGTTCATCCCCACCACGCCCAGCAGCGCCGCGCCCTTGCCCTTCTCCATGCCGGTGGCGATGGCGAACAGGTTGGCCGGACCCGGCGTGATGGCCATGACGAACATGGCCGCCAGGAAGGCGCTGTAGCGGGCGGGATCGACGGGCAGGACCATGAGCGGGGCTATAGGCCAGGCGGAGGCTTCCCTCAATTTCCTTCGGCCAAACAAAGTTCGTCATCCCGGCCGGAGCGCGTAGCGCGCAGAGCCGGGACCCAGGGGGGCTGGACACCGCGATCAGGTTCACCGCCCCATCGGCGGCAAGCGCAATGCGGCGGCCCCTGGGTCCCGGCTCTCCGCTTCGCTGCGGCCGGGATGACGAGCTTTGTCGGTTTTAAGGGCGCGCCGTCAGAGCCCCACCGTAACCGCCACCCAGATCACGCGCCCCAGCGCGCCCAGCAGCAGGACGAAGGTGGTGAAGGCCTGGATGGCGAAGCCCAGGCCGCGCTTCTTGGGATCGGCCGTGTAGCTGAGCGCGTAGATGATCCGGCCGAGGATCCAGACGACGCCCGCCGCGGCGGCGAACAGGTCGTTCCAGTAGATCGCGAACAGCCACAGCGACGGCAGGAAGATCGGCAGCCATTCCAGGGTGTTGGCCTGCACCCGCACGTGCCGTTCGAGGTCGGGATCGCCGGTCATGGCCGGGGCCTGGATGCCGGTGCGGCGACGCGCGCCGCCCACCCGCAGGATCATCCAGATGTAGCAGATCAGGGCAGCCAGCGTGACGATGGCGACCAGGGCGTGGGTTTGCATGGCGTGTTCTTCCCCCTTTTGACGCGGCTCAAGGCAGCCCGCGCGGGGGGAGCTTAAGCGTATTCAGGGTTGAAGCTCAAAGCCGTGATGGCCAAGGCGGAACCGGCCGCCGCGTCCATGCGCTTTCAGCTTCGAAGACACCCGTCCGAACCCTTCTCAGGAAAGGTCTCGCGCATGCTCGTGAATTCCACCGCGATCCGAGCGATCGACTACGAGCCCGAACACGGCAAGCTGATCGTCACCTTCATCGACGGCGACGAGTACGTCTATGTCGGCGTGCCCGAACGGGTGACCGCCGCCTTCACGCGGTCGCGCTCGAAGGGGCGGTTCTTCCAGCGGATGATCCGGGACCGGTATCCGTACAATCGGATTTGATCGACCTTCCCGCCAACGTCCCCCGGTTGTCATCCCGGAAAGCGCGTAGCGCTTATCCGGGACCCAGGAGACTGGACGCTGCATTTTGACAGGGCACCCTCACGGTAGCCGGCGCATCGCGGCGGCCCCTGGGTCCCGGCTCTTCGCTGCGCTTCGGCCGGGATGACGATTTAGGGAGAGGGTAGGAGAGGCGCCCTTACGCCTCCTCGTCCCCTTCTTCCTCCACCTCGACCTCTTCGGCCTCGACCGGCGCGGCGATGGCGACGGGCTTGGCCTTCCTGCCGCGACGGGGCGCCGGAGCCTCCTCGACCACGGCCGTCAGGGCCGGGGTCTCGGACAGAGGAGCGGTCAGGCCCGACAGGGCGCCGCCGTTCAGGCCGACCTCGGCCATCAGCTGGTCGAGCAGCGGGGCCTGGGCCCGATAGCGCAGGGCGCCGCTGACCACCTGGTCGGCGAGGTTGCCGCCGCCGTTCGAGCCGCCGCCGGAGTCGTTGGCCGCGCCGCCGGTCGCGCCGTTCAGGCCGTCGACCTGAACGATGCGGATCGAGTCGATGGCCTCCAGCGGCTTGACGGACTCGGCGATGATCCGGTCGAGGTTCTCGATCAGCTTGATGCGGATGGCCATGGCCACCTGGTCGGCCGACAGCAGGTTGGCGGCCTTGTTCAGGGCCTCCTGACCCGAGGCGTCGACGGCGTAGCGGACGCGGGCGGCCTCGGCGGCCAGGCGAACCGCCTGGGCCTCGGCTTCGGCGCCGATGCGGGTCTTGTCGGCCGCGCCCTTGGCTTCCTCGCGCAGGGCCTCGGCCCGGTCGGAGGCGGCGGTCTTCTCGGCCTCGGCGGCCACCTTGACGGCGATGGCCTCGCGCTCGGCTTCCTTGGTCGCCTCGATCAGCTCGATGATCTTCTGGCGGTCGGCGGCTTCGCGTTCGCGGACGGTCTTGACCTGTTCCTCGGCGGCGACGGCGAGGGCCAGCGCCTTGTCGGCGTCGGCCTGGGCCTCGGACTGGGCGCGGGACTTCTCGGCCACGGCGATGGCGCGGTCCTGCTCGGACAGCTCGATGGCCTTGGCCTTTTCGATGGTCTGGGTCTCGACGGCGCGTTCCTTGGCGATCTCGCGCTCGCCCAGTTCCTGCTCCATGGCGATGCGCTGCTGAGCCACGGCCCGGTCGGCCTCGATCTTGGCGGTCTCGATCTGCTGCTGGGCCGAGATCTTGGCGCCCTCGGCTTCGCGCGACTTCTCGGCTTCCTTCTGCGAGACCTCGGCGGCCTGGGCGGCGCGGCGGATGGCCAGCTCGCGCTCCTGCTCGAGCTTGGCGTATTCCTCGTCGCGGCTGATCTCCAGCGTGCGGCGCTGGGCCTCGAGGTTCTTGGTGCGGATCTGCACCTGGGTGTCCTGCTCGATGTCGTTGCGCAGCTTCTTGCGCAGCTCGATCTCCTCGGTCAGCCGCGTCAGGCCCTCGGCGTCGAAGGCGTTCGAGGGGTTGAAGTATTCCATGGCGGTCTGGTCGAGGCCGGTCAGCGACACGGTCTCAAGCTCCAGGCCGTTCTTCAGCAGGTCTTCCGACGACACCTGCTGCACCTTCTGGACGAAGTGGGTGCGCTGCTCGTGCAGTTCGGTCATGGTCAGCTCGGCGGCCACCGAGCGCAGGGCGTCGACGAACTTGCCCTCGACCAGGTCCTTCAACTGCTCGGGATGCATGGTGCGCTGGCCAAGCGTCTGGGCGGCGCTGGCGATGGCCTCGGCGCTGGGCTGCACCCGCACGTAGAACTCGGCCAGCACGTCGACGCGCATGCGGTCCTTGGTGATCAGGGCCTGCTCGGCGCTGCGGGCCACGGCCAGGCGCAGGGTGTTCATGTTGACGGGGATGGTCTCGTGGAACACCGGCAGGATCAGCGCCCCGCCGTTCATCACCACCTTCTCGCCGCCGAAGCCGGTGCGGACGAAGGACGTCTCCTTGGAGGCGCGCTTGTAGAGGCGGGCCAGGATCAGGCCCAGGATCAGCAGGCCGAGCAGGCTGCCGCCGGCGATGACGCCGATTTCGATCAAGGCAGGCATGTGGGTAACCCCCGAAGTTTGGATAAGCGAAAAAGGGAGGAAGGGATCAGCGCTCGCGCAGGGCGTCGCTTTCGTTGCGGATGGCCAGGAACCGGGCCCCGGCGTTGCGGACGATGATGACGCTGGTCCCCTGGTCGAAGGTCTCGCCGTCCTCGTCGGGCTCGACCATCACGTAGTGGGCCTGGCCATGGGCGTCGCGCACCCGGGCCTGGGCCGGCGAGCCGACCTTGGCCTGGCCGGTGACGATCGTGGCGACGCGGCCGACCAGGGTCTCGCGCGAGACGGCGGTGGTCTCGTCGCCGGGCAGGATGCGGGCCAAGAGGCGCCCCAGCACCCGGGTGAAGGGCAGGGCGACGGCGCCGGCCAGCGGTCCGGCGATCCAGATCGGGGCGGGGTGTTTGAACACCCCGGCGATCAGCTGTTGCAGCACCAGGCCGAGCGTCCCGAAGGCGAACAGGAAGACGACGATGATCATCAAGAGCGGCAGGCGGCCGACGTTCAGCCAGCCCAGCAGCGAGGGGTGATCCAGGTCGTGCCCATCGAGACCGTCATGGCCCAGGCCCGCGCCCAGGCCGGCGGCCTCGACCGCGCCGATCAGCAGCATCAGCAGCAGGGCCGCCAGGAACAGGGTGTTGCCGTCGGCGGCGAGGAAGCTCCACATCGCGGTCAGCCCTCCTGCCTGGCGGCGCGGAGGGCGGCCAGGCGCTCCTCCACCCGGTGGCGGCGGGTCAGGCGCTCAAGTTCGGAGAGCTTGGCGCCCTGGGCCAGTTCGCCGTCGGTCGGCGGCTTGGGGGCCTTGGCGCGGGCGGCCGACAGGTCGGTCAGGTCCTCGGCCATCTCGCGGCGGGTGGCCTGCAGGGCGGCCAGATAGCCTTCCAGCTCGGCCTGGCGCTGGGCGGCGTCGGCGACGGCGGTCTCCAGAACCGGCACCTGGGCCTCGATGTCCAGCTGGTGTTCGAGGGCGGCGCGGACCAGGTCCTCGCGGTCCTGAGAGAGGGCCAGTTCGATCTGGGCCGACAGGTCGTCGTGGCGGCTGGACTGTTCGGTCAGGCGCTTGGCGGCCAGGTGACGGGCGGCGATGGCGCGGCCGAGCTCGGCGCGCACCTCGTCGACGGCCTGGTCGACCTCGCGCAGGGCCTGCTGGCCCAGCGCGTCGGGCATGACCTCTTCCAGGGCGTCGATCAGGGCGTGAGCCCCGCCGCTGACGATGCGGCCCACCCGGGCGCGAAGGGAATCTGCCATCGGGTCCTCGTCAGGCGCTCGCCGGGCGGTCGGCCGCGGCGGTGATCAGGCGGGTCAGCTCGCCCAGGGCGGCGACGCGGCGGGAGACGATCGTGGGATCGTAGGCGGGGGCGCTGGGCGTGACGCCCCAGCGCAGCATCTGCTCGGTCAGACGGGCGGCGGCGTCGACGAGACGCGCCTCGTGGCGGGCCAGCCGTTCGGGATCGCCGCCGGCCAGTTCGG
>NZ_QHJY01000236.1 GCF_003185805.1 Caulobacter sp. D5 | reverse complement strand
CGCGCCCTCGGGCGGCTATGACGACGGCTACGGCCAGGGCGGCGGTGGCGGCTACGGCGGCGGCCAGGGCGGCGGCAACTTCGGCGGCGGCGCCCCGCGCAGCCAGCCCAGCGGCCCGCGCGAGAGCTTCTCGGCCGACCTGGACGACGAAATCCCGTTCTAAGGGCTCGCCTGAGCGCCTGGACCTGAAGACGGCCGGTTCCGCGAGGAACCGGCCGTTTTTCTTTGGGCTCGCGCAAGGGAGAGGCGACAGGGCGTAGATTGTGCAGTTTCCGTGAATTTCAGAGGCGCATCGACTTGAAGTAGTATTTCTCAATTGCAACTAAACAGCGACTTCGCCTACGGTCTCGCTTGTACAAATCAGTGAGGCGTAGCGTGGCCGGTTCGCTTTTGGGTATCGAGTTCGTCGCCGATAGGCGAAGCGATAAGGCGGCGAGCGGCGGCGGGTTGCGGCGCGCCGTGCAAGCACCGCCCGCAAGGCGGCCGGGGGCGGCGGCGCTGACTGCCGTCGGGCTGCTGGCCTCGCTTTTCACTGTGCTGGCTCCCTTGAGCGCCTGCGAAGCGCAGCCGCCGTCTCCTCCGCCGTTGGCCAAGAAGTTCAAACCCCAGGCGGATGTCCTGGAGGCCTTGCTCTTCCCAGAGGGGCAGGACCTGGTCGTCCGTTTCGACGATGTGATCGTCGGCCAGGGACGACCCCTGACCGCCACGAAATGGGACCCGCCCGGCCCGAAGACGCGGGGGTCGCTTGAGATAAGAACTTTGCTGGGGGGCGATTTCGTCGAGGCCGGCACAGGTCTCGCCAAGGGGCGGCCGGCGAATTTCGTGCAGCTGTACGCGCCGTCCCTGCAGCCGTTCGCCGGCCATCCCGACCAGGTGTTGCAGGTCGCGTTCGGCGATGGCGCGGCCGAGCAGCTGAAGGTCGTGGAGCGGCCGGGCTGCATCGTCGTCGCAAGCCATGACCATGGGCGTATCAGCCGCATGGCGAGCGTCGCCGAGGCGGACGCCCTGAATCACACAAGTGGAGAGTCCAGGCGCTCCGACGAGATCCGTGCGCGGGTCGAGGACTGCAGGACGCGCGCCGCGGCCGCGGCCGTGGGGGCGTGGGGTGTTTTTTCCGCGCCGGGCGAGGCGGTCATCAAGGCCGATGGTTCCCCCGTGACCGGTCCCGCCGCCGGCCTCTTCGGCGAAGAGGTCGCCCAGGCGCTGCCCAGGATTGAGCCGGGTCTTTCAAGGCAACGGTTTCGCGAATTGACGGCCGGAGGAAACTGAGATGGCGAAGCGTAATCCTGCCAACGAAATTCCCGCTTATCTCAAGGCGCTGAACAACTATGCGAAGAAGGTGAATCTGCTCCTGCAGACTCCCGAGAAGCAGGCCCAGATCGTCTACGCCTTCACCAAGAGCTATTTCGACAATGATCCTGGCCTGGGAGTGTTCCGCGTAGACAGCCCGGGTGTCGATCCCACGATTTTCAAGAGTGCGCTCATTAAGGCGGTCAAGCGGTACGCCGCGGCGCTTCCTTTCGATGTCGGGGCGGAAATAGGCTACGACCCCCAAACCGGCGGCGTGACGCTGTCGGTCGAGGGCACCTACAAGAAGCAGGGCGTCAAGTCGGTCGTCACGCTCGGCGGCACCAAAGCGATCGACCTCAACACCTTCGGGCTGGCGGGTCTCGATGGCGAGCTGGGCAACCTGCTCAAGCTGGGCTTGAAAGTCTACAGCAGCCCGTTCGACGAGACGATTTCGATCGAATACAGCTTTGGCGGTCTGGGGCTCACCAAGACATCGGCCATCGTCGTCGGCCGCGATGACGGTCTGGTGACCTCGACCCTGTCGGGGTGGATCCGGGACTCGATAAACAACAATGGGCTGCCTCAGGACAGCTTGAAATATCAGGATGAAATCACCGCGCGAATGCTGGTGAACATCAGGAATGCTGAACGAACGCATACGAATTACGACCTGGCCGCCGACCTCGCCGCGCAGATCTTCCTGAAGACGCAACCCAGGAGGACCGAAAACACGATCACGTTGTACTGGGCTGAGGGGAAAATCACCGAATACTATGTGCAGCGGACGCGCGACCGTGTGACCGGCGCCGCGACGCTGAAGGTTTCCTACGTCGACAAGTCGATCACGACCGTCGGCTCCATGGTCGGCGAGTTCACGACCGAGGCGTTCTATCAATACGATCAGAAGACCGGTGCGATGCTCGGCCGGTCCTACAGGTACACCCGTAAAGCGGATGGCGTTCAGTTCATCGACTTGGCCGGCAGCGGCGATGTAAAGCCTGCGACGGCGGATCTCATTCAGGCCTTCCGCCGCCGAACGGACTCCTTCTGCTTCCTCGCCGGCACGGAAGTGCTGATGGCCGACGGCTCGGTCAAGTCGATCGAGCATGTCCGCGTGGGCGACCAGGTGCAGTCTTTCGACGAGACCGGCGCGCTGCAGGCGTCGACGGTCGTCGAGATCTATCCTGGGGAGGCCGCCGAATGGCTGCGGTTGCCCAATGGCGTGGAGGTTACGCCTGGGCACGCCTTCCTGACGGAACGCGGCGATTTCCAATCCGTCGGCGAAATGGTCGAGCAGGGCGTGAAGGCCGTGGCCGCCGACGGCGGGGCGGTCGATCTGTCCGGAGCCGAGGCGATCTCATCCGAAGTCGCCGTTCCGATCTACAACTTCGAGGTCGCTCTCACCCATACCTACATCGCCGGTGGACTGCGGGTGCACAATACGTCGCGTCCGCCCAGCCTGTCCGATGACGCCGGAATTTGGAGTGCTCCGAAGTTCATCTCCAATGGTGTCTACGAATACACGACGACGGACGAGAACGGGACCTGGACCTATCGCACCCACGACGCCGACGGCGACGGGGTGGTCGACTACACGACCTATGAGGTCGAGCGCGCCGGAGGTTGGAAGGAGCGTGGCAGACTCGGCACGAGCGAGGACGGCGTCGTCGCCACGGTGCTGCAGGAAATTCCGCCGGTGCGGTTCGCCGATTTCGCCCAGGCGCTGGGCAGCGCGCTGGGGTCCTATCTCGGCAATGGCAATGTCGCGACCAGCGTCGCCGCCAGTGCGGTGCTGGGGGCGGTCGGCCAGAATATCGGCCAGCTCATCGACTTGAAGCACGGGCTCGATCTCGGCTTCCACGCCAATGGCGAGATCAAGAAGGCTTTCGCGGACTTCAATCAGGATCTCGGCCAGGCGTTCCAGGGCGCGGTCGCCGGGCAGATCGGCAGCTATCTTTCGCTCGAGCTCGGCAAGGCGCTCGGCCTGTCCGGTTTCGGGGCCGAACTGTTCCAGAGCGTCGGTGGAACGATCACCTCGACGATCATCGGCAACGCCATGGGCGGTCGCGCCCTGTTCGACGGCCTGCGGGCCGCCGAAGCTTTCGGAACCAGCACTTCCGCCGCCGCGGCCGGCGGCTACAGCGCCGGCGTTCTCGGCAGCGCCATCGGCAGCTTCTTCGGTTCGAAGCTCGGCTCGATGGTGGTTCCGGTGCGCACCCAGGCGGGCGCGGCGTTGTCTTCGCTCGGCTCGACCCTCGGAACGATCGCGTTCAGCAGCGGGACCAGCGCCGGCATAGTCTCCACCTTCGCCGCGGCGATCCATGCCCAACTGGCCGCATCCTTTGGGAGAATCGCCGCCTCGATCCTCGTGCCGGGCATCGGGGCCTTTGTCGGCTTCGTGATCGGCGCGCTGATCGGCAACCTGTTCGGGCGCAAGAAGCCGAAGATTCCGACGGCCAGCGCCGAAACCGTGTTGCAGCTGCCCTACGCTCGATACGAGGTCGGCAGCATCGTCACCGCAAACGGAGGCAACCGAGCGCTCGTCACCTCGATGGCGACCCTGGCGCGCGATACGCTCAACGGCGTCATCGGCATGGTCGCCTATACCGACGATACCGCCTACGTATCCAACCTGAACGGCTACAGCACGACCCAGATATACGGCCACACCGGCAACCAGATCTATGTCAAGGTGAACGGCGTTCAGAAGAACTTCGGCTCTTCGGACGAAGCCGTCGGCTACGGCACGGCCATCGCCATCAAGAACACCAAGATCGTTGGCGGGGACATCTTCGCCAAACGGGCGATCAGCAACTCTTTGGCCACGGACATCACCGCCCTGGCCAGCGACATCAATCTCGCGGCCGAATACAGGCGCTACCTGGAGTCACGCTACGAGATCAACGCGCTGATCGCCGCCAGTCCGACGACCGAATTCGCGGCCGGCTGGCTGATCGAGCTGAATTCGATTTCGGAGCTGGGTATCGGCAAATGGTCGACGTCGGACTTCTACGGCGGCCTGCGCGGGTTCCTCGACAGCTTCGACCTGAAGAGCCGCAAGATGGGCTACGAGGACATCCGCGTCTTCGCCGTCGGCGACGGAATGGAGATCCAGTCGCGCAAGGCCGATAGCGACGGCCTTTTCTCGATCCTGTCGCAATCCCAGGCCGGGCCGGGCGACAACGACGTGCTCAACGCCCGCTTCGGCGACGGGCTGGCCGGCTGGGACCTGGCGACCTGGCAGGTCGGCAATCCCCAGCGTGGCGTGAACCTCAGCGCCGACTGGTCGGGTAACGGCAACGACGTCTTCTGGATGTGCATGCCGGGCGCTCCGGCGGCCGGGTCGGTCATCGACATGCGGTCGGCCGTGATGGTCTCGTCGGCCGGCACGCTCTACGAGGGCTCGGTCAAGGCCGCCCAGCATCGGGGCCTGGCCCAGATGTACATGGAGTTCTACGACGCCAACATGAACCTGCTGAGCGTGGCCTTCATGGCTGGTTCGGGTCTGGAAAGCGGCGCCTGGCAGGGTAACCTGGCCAACTTCAACACCATCAGCGGCACGGCCACGGCGCCGGCCGGCACGGCCTATCGGCGCATGGTCCTGCGGCTGGTGGCCACCGCCGGCGGGACCGATCCGTACGGCTTCTTCACTCAGCCGACCTCGCGGCCGGCCGACACGGCGACGTCCAGCTGGGACACCGAAGGCGAGGTGCTCAACATCGAGGACCTGTCGCAGATCGGCTATGCGATCACTACGCCGGGCGCGACGACCTCGGGCAACGACTTAATCGACCAGCGCCTGAACACCGGCGGGGTGGTGATCGACGACAATCACACCGAAACCGAGATCACCTACGAATACATCTGGAACGGCTGGGACTACGAGTACATCGAGCACGTCAACTCGGTCACGGTCTCGGGCGGCGATGACATCTTCGTCGGCGGCCAGGGCGGCGACCAGCTTTACGGCCGCAGCGGATGGGACTGGCTGGATGGCCGCGGCGGCAACGACTACCTCGACGGCGGCGACGGCGCCGACACCCTGCTCGGGCGGGGCGGCAACGACAGTCTGATCGGCGGCTCGGGCGACGATTACCTGGCCGGCGACACCGGCGATGACGGCCTCTATGGCGGCGTCGGCAATGACGTCCTGGTCGGCGGCGACGGCGCCGACACCCTGCAGGGCGAGGACGGCGACGACACCTTCATCCTGACCGCCGACTACACCTGGAACTGGATCGTCGGCGGCAACTTCGACTTCAACAGCGATCCGAACGGCAAGGACACGGTCAGCGCCGAGCGGTTCACCTTCGGGGTCACGCTCGACCTCGACGTGCGTCCCGCCGACTGGAACAGCCACCCGGACGCGGCCATCGCCAATCCGGCCAGCCGCCTGCTCGAGGTGCGCAGCGCCGACGGCTCGCAGTGGTACAGCAGCAGCGGCCTGATCAATATCGAGAACGCCACCGGCTCCGACTATGATGACCGGCTGTTCGGCTCGGCGGGCAACAACGTGCTCAAGGGCCTGGCCGGCGACGACGAACTCTACGGGCGCGAAGGCGACGACATCCTAGAAGGCGGCGCGGGCGCGGACCTGCTGGTCGGCGGCGGCTATTTCGACACCGCCAGCTACGAGGGCTCGTCGGCGGGGGTCTATGTCGACCTGTCCACGGGCGATGCGTTCGGCGGCGACGCCGAGAACGACATCCTGCAGGAGATCGAGAACCTGCGCGGCTCGCAGGCCGCCGACCAGCTGAAGGGCAACTTCTTCCACAATCGCCTGGAGGGCCTGGGCGGCGACGACTGGTTCGTGGCCACCAACGGCGAAGACACCTATGTCGGCGGCGAGGGCAAGGACTTCATCGATTATTCGGAGGGCTTCGCCAACGGGACCTCGACCTATCAGGTCTGGGTCGAGGACGGTTACTGGGAGTATGACCAGTGGGACTACTCCCAGTACTGGGTGTCGACGGGCGGTCACTATGAGACGACGACCACCACGGTCGCGGCCCTGAACATCAACCTGGGCAGCGGTTACGCCCAGGTGCGGGGCGTCGACGGCACGGTGTCGAACCACACGTTGACGGGCGTCGAGGGCGTGTTGGGCACGGACTATGCCGACACGATCGGCGGCGGCGCGGCCGACGAGACCTTTATAGGCGGGGCCGGCAACGACTATCTCTACGGCGGAGGCGGGGCCGACACCTATGTCCTCAACCGCGGGGACGGCTCGGACACCATCGTCGAGGACAGCGCCGGCTGGAACGTGGTCTCGTTCGGGGCGGACGTGAAGTTCTCGGACATCTGGGGCGGTACGGCGGGCGGCGCGAGCGGCTGGCTGGACCTGGGCATCCGGGGCGACGCCCAGGTGCGGGTCGGCGCCAATTTCTATCCGACGGCGGGCAACAATAAGATCAAGTCGATCGACATGGGCGGCGCCTCGCAGCTCGATATCGGCTCGGTCAACTTCGGCGTGGCCAGCGACGACAACTCCACCACACTGGTCGGCAGCAAGACCAATTCCGACCTGATCATGGCGATGAACGGCGACGACATCGTCTGGGGCGCCCAGAGCGGCCAGGTGGAGAGCAACGGCAACGTCGTGATCGGCGGCCTGGGCAACGACCAGATCCACACCTCCAACGGCGACGACCAGTTCGGCTACGACCGCGGCGAGGGATTGGACATCATCTGGGACACCGGCGGCGAGGACACCCTGGCCTTCGGGGCTTCGGTGGCGGCCGGGGACGTGATCTACCAGGTAGTCGGCAACGACCTCTACATCGCCGCGCGCGACCTCTCCAACACGGCGCTGACGGCCAGCCAGGTCGCCGACCGGGTGCAGATCGTCGGCGGCGGGGTGAAGTACGTGACCATGGACGGCTACTCCAACACCGTCCTCTACGAGAGCTTCAACACGGTCGAATACGTGCTGGCCGGCGGGACCTCGATCGACCTGCGCAAGCTCGA
>NZ_QHJY01000235.1 GCF_003185805.1 Caulobacter sp. D5 | reverse complement strand
TCTGAGAGACCCCTCATCCGTCGGCTATCGCCGACACCTTCTCCCGCAAGGGGAGAAGGGGGCTAGTGCGCCGGCTGCCAGAATTCCAGGTTGCTGATCTGGCGTTCCAGGATGGCGATGCGGTCGCGCAGGTCGCGGGTGGCCGTCAGGCTGGCGGCGGTGACCGGCTCCTCGCGCATGGCCCTCAGGGCCCGTTCGGCGTCGCCCACCTCGACGATGGCCTCGTAGCAGGACGCCCATAGGACGCGGGCCCGCTCGCGCTCCATCTTGGCGTCGAGGAACGGCGCGTTCAGCGTCGCGGCAAGGCGGTCGAGTTCGGCCAGTTCCTCGGCGCGGCCCTTGCGCACCAGGATGTCGCGGAAGGGCGTCTCGTCGCCGATGTCGTCGATCAGGGCCTCGAAGATCTCGTGGGCCAGGCCCTTCAGCCGCGCCTCGCCGAAACCGATCCGCTCCAGCGCCTCGTCATAGGGACGCGCCCAGGCCGGATGATTGACGGCGGCGATGGCGACGGCCGCGTGAAAGGGGTTCAGCCGGCGGCCGATCTGCTCGCGGGCGATGCCGCGGATGCCGGGATCGGGCGGACCGCGATCGCGACCGCGCCAGTTCCCACCGCCGCCGCCGCCGCCGTTGCGCGGCGTGAACGGGCGATCACCGCCCTGGCCGCCGCCGCCCCCGCCGCCATAGGCCGGCTTGGGGAACAGCAGGTCGAGCTTGGCGTAGAGGTCGTCCTTGTAGGCGCTCGCCAGGTCCTTGTCGGCGATCGTGCCCGCCGCCGCGCGCAGGCGCTGCTTGAGGCCCGCCTTGCGTTCCGGCGTATCGAGCGGCTCCAGGTCGCGCTCGCGCACGAACAGCGCCTCGACGAAGGGCGTGGTCTGGGTGACCTGGGCCTTCAGCGCCGCCGGACCCTGCTCGCGCAGCACGTCGTCGGGATCCTTGCCGCCGCTGACGATCGAAAAGCGGAACGAGCGGCCGGGCTTCAGCAGCGGCAGGGCGCGGTCGATGGCGCGGCTGGCGGCGCGCTGGCCGGCCTTGTCGCCGTCGAAGCACAGGGTCGGCTCGGGATGCAGGCGCCACAGCGCCTCCATCTGCTCCTCGGTCAGGGCCGTGCCCATGGCCGCCACGGCCGCCAGGTTCGCCCGCTGGCAGGCCACGACGTCCATATAGCCCTCGACCACCAGCAGCGGCGTCTGCTCGTTGGGGGCCGCGGCCTGGGCCGCGTGCAGCAGCTTGCGCGCGTCATAGAGGCCGTAGAGCACGCGGCTCTTGTGAAAGAGGCTGGTCTCGGGGCCGTTCAGGTACTTTGCGCGGGCGTTGGGATCCATCGCCCGGCCGCCGAACGAGACGACCTTGCCGCGCGTGTCGGTGATCGGAAAGATGATCCGGTCGCGGAAGCGGTCGTAGGGCGCGCCCCCGTCCTCGGGCGCGATCAGCAGGCCGGCTTCCACCAGGTCGCCGGGCTTGGCGCCCTTGGCCACCAGATAGTCCTTCAGCGCCGTGCGGCCGTTGGGCGCGAAGCCGATGCGGAAGCGGCTCCACTGATCCTCGGGCAGGGCGCGGCGGTCGAGATAGGCGCGGGCGTCCTTGCCCACGGGGCGACGCAGCTCGGCCTCGAACCAGGCCGCCGCCAGCTCCATCCAGTCGCCCAGCCCCGCGCGCTTGCGATCGTCCTGGGCGGCGCGGGCGTCGGGCTCGGGCAGGCTCATGCCGGCCTCGGCCGCCAGCCGCTCGACCGCCTCGGAGAAGGTGAGGCGCTCGGTCTCCTGCAGGAAGCTGATGATGTCGCCGTGCTTGCCGCTGGAGAAGCAGTGGTAGAAGCCCTTGTCGTCGTTGACGAAGAACGACGGGCTCTTTTCCTTGGTGAAGGGCGACAGCCCCGCGTACTCGCGACCCTGCCGCCGCAGCTTCACCGTCTTTCCGACCACGTCGGAGGGGCGAAGTCGGGACTTCAGTTCTTCAAGGAAGCGGTCGTCGAAGCGCATGGCGATATGGCCCCAACATAAGGTCGCGCGCGCGGGATGACACTCCTCCTGAGGTGACAACCTCACAAGCGGCTTTGGACTTATCCCCGGTGATCCACAGCTAGCGTCGCCGTGGATCAAAGAAGCGTCGCACTAGGAACAGGCCCAACGACCCTCCGTTCTGATGCGGGGGTCGCCTCGACGCGTCCCCACGCCACACAGAACCACGGAGAACACCCATGCCCGAGTCCCGCTGGAACGACCGTGAAGGCCGCTTCGAGATCGACCGCGAGCGCGATTTCGACGACGAGCGCGGCTATGGCTACGACGCCTCGCGCGCCGATGGGCGCCGCCAGGACCGCTACGCCCAGGATCCCGACTGGCGCGACCGCTACGCCGCCCGCGAGCAGCGCAGCTACGGCGAACCCCGCCACCGCTCTTCGGGCCGTAGCGAGTTGCGCCGCGCCGTCAGCCAGGGCGGCGACATCGGCTATGGCACCATCCGCTCGGGCTCGGACTACGCCTCGGGCCGCGGCTACCGCGCGCCGGGCGACTACGGCCAGGTGGGCGGCTTCGACTTCGGCGGCTCCACGGCCGACTATGGCGGGGGCGGCTATCGCGGCGAGGCGCCCGACTACGGCGACCGCGCCTATTTCGACCGCCGCCACGAGCGCGAGCGCAACTACTACACCGACGGTCCGGGACGGGGGCGCCACGAGCACGGACCCCATGGTCGCCATGCGCGCGACCGCTACGACGACGATCGCGGCTGGTTCGACCGCGCCCGCGACGAGGTCTCCGCCTGGATGGGCGACCATGACGCCCAGCGCCGGCGCGAGCACGACGCGGCCCTGCGCGCCGACCATCGCGGCCGCGGCCCCAAGGGCTACCGCCGCTCCGACGAGCGCATCCGCGAGGACGTCAGCGATCGCCTCACCGATGACGGCTGGCTGGACGCCTCGTCGATCGAGGTCGCGGTCAAGGACGGCGAGGTGACGCTGAGCGGCACGGTCCACGCCCGCGACGACAAGCGCCGGGCCGAACTGCTGGCCGAAAGCGTCTCGGGCGTCGACAACGTGCAGAACAACCTGCGCCTGGATCGCGGCGTCGAGGCCAAGACGGGCGACTGGTCCCTGCAAGGCAACGCGCCCCAGCAGGGCGTGACGGGCAAGGCTTAACTCGCAACCCCAACTCCTTGTCATCCCGGACGGCCGCAAGCCGATCCGGGACCCGGGGCCGCCGCAGTGCGTCGGCTACCGCTGGATGCGCGGCTCTACGCGCTGCGCGCTCCGGCCGGGCTGACGACTTTTGGGGGTCTGATGGCCCTAAGTGATCATCCCTAGCTTGGCTGGCCGGCCGCTTGGGACCATTTAGGCCCCATGTCCGAGTCCGAAGCCCCGCAACCCGCCTTCACCGACGCCGAGATCGACGCCCTGGTCGAGACCTTCTACGCCAAGGTCCGCCGTCATCCGCGCCTGGGGCCGATCTTCAACCACGTCATCGCCGAGGACGCCTGGCCCCATCACATGGCCACGCTGAAGAACTTCTGGGCGACGGTGCTGCAGGGCTCGGGCCGCTACAAGGGTTCGCCCATGGCGGTGCACCAGCGGATCGAGGGCTTCCAGGAGTGGATGTTCACCCCCTGGCTCAATCTCTTCCACGCCACCTGCGTGGAGTTGTTCGACGCCCCGCGCGCCGCGATCGTCGGCGAGAAGGCCGAGCGCATCGCCCGCTCGCTGAAACTGGGCCTCTTCTTCCGTCCGGGAGCCCCGGCGTGAGCGCGATCCCCGAAAAGATCGAGGCTGAAGGCTTCGCCATCGTGCCGGCCGCGAAGACCCGCGACCTGCTGGGCGGCCTGCCGGACTGGGACGTGTTCGCCGACAGCTGGAACGACCTGGGCGTCGACGGCTTCATGGCCGACGGCGGGCGCTATCGCCGCCGGCGGTTCGCGGCCTTCGCGGCCTCTGCCGAGGGCGTGATCGCCCGCAAGCCGCACCAGCCGCACTATCAGAGCCGCGACTACAACACCCTGAACGGCGGCGTGCAGCGGTGGTTCGAGCCGGTGACCCAGGCCATCGCCGAGCACCCCGTGACCACGGCCGTGCTTCGGGCGGGGCTCGAGCTCTTCCATCCCCTGACCGCCGATCCGCCGGCAGCCTGGCATGTCGAGCTGCACCAGTTCCGCATCGAGGCCCATGACGGCGAGGCCGGCCAGCCGACGCCCGAGGGCATGCACCGCGACGGCGTCGACTGGGTGATCGTCATGCTGGTGGAGCGCCACAATGTGGCCAGCGGCGTCACCGACATCTTCGCCCCGGACGGCCGCGCCCTGGGCTCCTTCACCCTGACGGAGCCGGGGGACGCGGTGTTCCTCGACGACCACAGGGTCCTGCACGGGGTGACGGCGATCAGCCCCCTTGAAGCCGGACGCGAGGCGCGCCGCGACGTGCTGGTGGTCACCTTCCGACGGGAGGACTGAGGCGTCCGGCGAGCGGGCGCGGGCTTGAGGGGGGCGCGACCGTTTGTCTCACTCCACCTGCGGGAGAGGGCGTGCAAGCCTCCGCTCCTTCGCGAAACGAGCGCCGCCCTTCATGACCGACGACGCCCATTCGCTGTCCGCCTCCGGCCGTCGGGACGCCTTCTCGGCGACCATGGCCGACGCGGTGCCGATCCTGATCGGCTATGTCGGCGCCGACCGCCGCTACCGCTTCGTCAATCGCGCCTACGAGACCTGGTTCGGCGTGCGCCGGGCCGACATCGAGGGTCGCTCCCTCGTCGAGGTGATGGGCGAGATCGCCTATGAGCGGGTGCGCGCCCATGTCGACGCGGCCCTGGAAGGGCGCAGCCTGACCTTCGAGGGCGAGCTGCCCTATGCCGGGGCGGGCGTGCGTCATGTCGAGGCGCAGTATGTGCCCGACATCACCCCCGACGGCGCCGTGCTCGGCTACTACGTGCTGGTCACCGACATCTCCGCCCGCAAGAAGGCCGAGGCCGAACTCGCCCGCCTGCTGGTGCGCGAGCGCCGCCGGGCCCTGATGCTCGACCTGGGCCGCCAGCTGCGCGAGGAGACCCAGGTCGCCGCCATCGCCGGCCGCGCCTGCCAGGTGCTGGCCGCTCAGCTTGGCGTGCAGCGGGCAGGCTATGCCGAGGTCGATCTGGCCGCCGTCTCGACCCAGATCATCGGCGAATGGGGCGGGGAGGGGGTGCAGCCCCTGGTCGGGCCGCTGTTCGTGCTCGACGATTTCGGTCCGGCCATGAGCGACGACCTGCGGGCCGGGGTGCAGGTGGTCATCGACGATATCCGCGAGGATGCCCGCACCCGCGATCTGGCCGTCCTGCCGGCCTATGCCGCGCTCGACATCCTGGGCTTCGTGGCCGTGCCGCTGATCAAGGCCGGGCGGCTGGTGTCCTATCTCTTCGTCTGCCAGGAACACCCCCGCACCTGGAACGCCGACGAGGTGGCCTTCGTCGGCGACGTCGGCGAGCTGATCTGGGCCTCCAGCGCCCGCGCCCGGGGCGAGGCGGCCCTGCGCCAGGCCGAGGAGACCGAGCGCCTGCTGATCCGCGAGGTCGATCACCGGGCCAAGAACGTGCTGGCGGTCGTGCAGTCGCTGGTCCAGCTGACCCCCTTCGTCGACAAGCGCCAGTACGTCACCGCGCTCAGCGGCCGCATCGGCTCCCTGGCCCGCTCGCACAGCCTGCTGTCGACCACCCGCTGGACCGGCGCCGACCTGCGGGCCCTGCTGGAGCAGGAGCTTGAGGCCTACGGCTTCGAGCACGAGGCCCGCGTCGTCCTTTCCGGACCGCCGGTGCTGATCCGGGCCGAGGCCGCCCAGTCGCTGGGCCTGGTCGTGCACGAACTGGCCACCAACGCCAGCAAGTACGGCGCTCTGTCGGCGCCCGGTGGAACGCTGGAGGTGCGCTGGGACTGGGAGGCGGGGATCCTCGTCCTCGACTGGTGCGAGACCGGCGGTCCGCCGGCGGTCGCGCCGGTTCGTCGCGGCTTCGGCTCCACCCTGATCCAGAACGCCGGCAAGCAGCTGGGCGCCAGGGTCTCGCACGACTGGCGGGCCGAGGGCCTGCATTGCCGGCTCGAGCTGACGCGCGGCGCCTTGCCGGGCGCGGCCGGCCTCGAACGCTCCGCCGCCGCCCCGTCGCCCGCGCCGGAGGGCGGCCTGCAAAACCAGCGCGTGCTGGTGGTCGAGGACGAGGCCCTGGTGGCCATGGAGCTGGCCCGGGTCCTGGCCCTGGCCGGCGCCCATGTGGTCGGCCCGGCAGGCGACATCGACGAGGCGCTGGAGCTGATCGAGAACAGCCTGATCGACAGGGCCGTGCTCGACGTCAATCTTGGCGGCCGCATGGTCACGCCGGTGGCCAAGGCCCTCAGCGAACGGGACATCCCCTTCGTCTACCTGACCGGCTACCAGGAGCCCGGCCTCGACGACGGTCCCGTGCTGCACAAGCCGGCCGCGCCCGAGGCCCTGGTCAGCGCCCTGGCGGGGCGTCGGGTGGAGCCGGTCTAGGCCGCTGCGAGACATCCTGCCGCATCCCCGCGCCTTGACTCCGCGCTCCCGAAGGATCAGAACAAAATGGGAACGGAGGTCGCCATGCCCGGCTCGCGCGAGGCGCGTATCGAGGCCCTCAGAGGTCGGATCGCCGCCATCCAGGCGGGGACTCGGACTCCGACTCCGGTCCTGCCGTTTGGCGATCCGCGTATCGACGGCCATCTGCCCGGCGGGGGGCTGCCGAGGAGCGGCTGGCACGAAGTGGTCGGCGAAGGCCTGGAGGGCGAGAGCGGGGCGGCCACGGCGGCCTTCGCGGCGCTCCTGGCCCGGCCCAGGGCGACGAAGGGGGCGGTGGTCTGGGTGCTGCGGCGGTCGGACCTTTACGTTCCGGGCCTGGTGAACTTGGGCTTTCCGGTCGAGCGGCTGGTGGTGGTGCGGGTCCGCGACGAGGCCGAGGGGCTTTCGGTGCTGGAGGACGCCCTGGCCACGCCGGGCGTCGCCGTCGCCATCGGCGAGGCCGAGGCGCCAGACCTCGTCGCCGGCCGCCGCCTGCAACTGGCCTGCGAGCGGGCGGGAGGCTTCGGCCTCGTCCTGCATCGCCGGCCCTATGGCGGACCGGCCAAGGGGGCGACGGGTTCGGCCGCCTTCAGTCGCTGGCGGGTGGGCTCCGAGCCGGGGAGGGCCCCGCCCGATGGACTGGGCCTTGGCCCGCCTGCCTGGCGCGTGACGCTGGAACGCTGCCGGGGCGGACGCCCGGGGGCGTGGATCCTGGAACATTCGGAGGCCGACCATGGCCCGCATCCTTTCCGTGTGGTGTCCGAACTGGCCGATCACGACCTGGCTGAGACACCACCCGAACGCCTTCGCCGAGCCGGGTGAGGGGGAGGCCCCCTCAGTCGGCTTCGCCGACAGCTCCCCCAGAGGGGGAGCATCTAACGAGCGCGGACCAAAATCCTCCCCCCCTGGGGGAGGTGGCCCGGAGGGCCGGAGGGGGTCTTCACCGCCGGTGCAGCAAGATCCCCCCTTCGCCCTGCTGCTCTCCGAACGCGGAACCCGCCGCCTCGCCGCCGTCAACGACGCGGCCCTGGCCCTGGGCCTCTCCGCCGGCCAGAAGGCGGCCGACGCCCTGGCTCTGGTTCCGCATCTGGCGACCGCCGACCACGACCCGGAGGCCGACCGCCGGGCGCTGGAGAGCCTCTGCGACTGGTGCGTGCGCTTTTCGCCGGCCGTGGCGGTCGACGGCGACGACGGCCTGCTGCTCGACATCACCGGGACCGACCACCTGTGGGGCGGGGAAGGCGCCATGCTGGCCGACCTGCGGGATCGCCTGGCCCGCTGGGGCGTGCCGGCCCGCGCCGCGATCGCCGACACCGCCGGCGCCGCCTGGGCCCTTGCTCGCTATGGAGGGGCTCGCCATGGCCAAGGCGAGGCGGTGGTTCCGCCCGGCGGCCAGG
>NZ_QHJY01000234.1 GCF_003185805.1 Caulobacter sp. D5 | reverse complement strand
CGGTGCGGCCGCCTTCACGGATGGCGAAGCGGAGCTTCTCTTCCATGGCGATCGGGGTGATCAGCTCGACGTCCAGCTCGGCGTTGTCGCCCGGCATGATCATTTCCACGCCTTCGCGCAGCTTGATGATCCCGGTCACGTCCGTGGTGCGGAAGTAGAACTGCGGGCGGTAGTTGGTGAAGAACGGGGTGTGACGACCGCCTTCTTCCTTGGTCAGGATGTAGGCCTCGGCCACGAACTTGGTGTGCGGGGTGATCGAACCCGGCTTGCACAGCACCTGGCCGCGCTCGACGTCTTCGCGCTTGGTGCCGCGCAGCAGCACGCCCACGTTGTCGCCGGCCTGACCTTGGTCGAGCAGCTTGCGGAACATTTCGACGCCCGTGCAGGTCGTCTTCTGGACCGGACGGATGCCGACGATTTCGACTTCTTCACCGACCTTGACGATGCCGCGCTCGACGCGACCGGTGACCACGGTGCCGCGGCCCGAGATCGAGAACACGTCTTCCACCGGCATCAGGAAGGCCTGATCGATCGGGCGTTCCGGCTGCGGGATGTAGGCGTCGACCGAAGCCATCAGCTCGAGGATCTTCTCTTCGCCGATGTTGGCGTCGCGGTTTTCCACGGCGGCCAGGGCCGAACCCTTGGTGATCGGAATGTCGTCGCCCGGGAACTGGTAGCTGCTCAGCAGCTCGCGCACTTCCATTTCGACGAGCTCGAGCAGCTCTTCGTCGTCGACCATGTCGACCTTGTTCATGAACACGACCAGGGCCGGCACGCCGACCTGACGGGCCAGCAGGATGTGCTCGCGGGTCTGCGGCATCGGGCCGTCGGCGGCCGAGACCACCAGGATCGCGCCGTCCATCTGCGCCGCGCCCGTGATCATGTTCTTCACGTAGTCGGCGTGGCCGGGGCAGTCGACGTGAGCGTAGTGACGGTTGGCCGTCTCATACTCGACGTGAGCCGTGTTGATCGTGATGCCGCGGGCCTTTTCTTCCGGCGCGGCGTCGATGTCGGCGTAGTTCTTGGCGGTCGCGCCGCCCGACTTCGCCAGCGTGATCGTGATCGCGGCCGTCAGCGTCGTCTTGCCAT
>NZ_QHJY01000233.1 GCF_003185805.1 Caulobacter sp. D5 | reverse complement strand
GGGCGCGAGTCCGGCCGGCCCAGGATCGCCCGCTGCTGGCGCAGGAAGGCCTCGCCGCCGACCCGGCCGGCCATGGCCTTGACCTCGCCGGCCAGGGGATCGTTCAGCCGCGACGGCGGCAGGAGCTGCGGCATCATCTGCTGGGTGACGCCCAGGAACCGCCCGACCGACAGGGCCGCCATGGCCCGGCGGCGCTGCTCGGCGCGTTGGGGGCTGTCGGGCGCGGCGCTGGTCGAGAACAAGGCCAGGCGCGTCACCCGCTCCGGCGCCTGGCGCAGGATCTCGAAGGCGACATAGCCGCCCATGGAGAGGCCGCCGAGGGCGAAGCGTTCCGGCGCGGCGGCCAGCACGCGAGCGGCCATGGCCGCGACGCTGTCGTCGAGGGTGAGGTCGGCGACCTGGATATCGGCGACGTCGTGCAGAGCCAGCGCCTGCTCGCGCCACAGGCGGGCGTCGCACAGCAGGCCGGGCAGGAGAACGAGCGGGGCGAGATCAGCCATGGCGGGTCTCCTTCAAACGCAGGGCCAGGACGCCGGCGATCACGGCCAGCACGGTGGTGAAGGCCGCCACCGCCGGCCAGCCGCCCGCGCGCCAGAAGCCGCCGCCGGCCGAGCCGGCCAGACTGGAGCCGACATAGTAGAACAGCAGGTACAACGCCGCCGCCTGGCCTTTGGCCTTGCCCGCCAGCGCCCCGACCCAGCCGCTCGCCACCGCGTGGGCGATGAAGAAGCCGATGGTGACCAGGGCCACGCCGGCCACGATCCACGGCAGGCCGGCCGGCAGGGTCAGGGCCACGCCCGCCAGCATCGTGGCGAGACCCACGCCCAGCAGGGTCCGCCGGCCCCAGCGGTCGGCCAGCTTGCCGGCCGTCGACGAGGCGACCACCCCGAAGGCGTAGACGAGGAAGATCAGGCTGGTCTGGCCCTGGCTGAGGACATAGGGCGGGTCCTCCAGCCGGAAGCCGGCGTAGTTGAAGATCGTCACGAACACGCCGGTCAGGCAGAAGCCCACGGCGAACAGGGCCAGCAGCCGCCGGTCGGCCAGGGCCTGGCCCCAGGCCGCGGCCTGGGCGGCGCGGTCGCCGGCCGGGGTCGGCTGAAAGCAGCGCGAGCGCGGGAGCAGCAGGAAGAAGGCGGCGGCGGCCAGCAGGTCCAGCGCCCCGATCGTCGCCATGGCCGAGCGCCAGCTTCCGACCTCGACCAGCAGGCCCATGCCGACTCGGCCGGCCATGCCGCCGAAGGCCGTGCCGGCCACATAGAGGCCCATGGCCGCGCCCAGGTCGCGGGGCTCCATCTCCTCGCCGACATAGGCCATGGCGACGGCGGGCACGCCGCCCAGCAGAAAGCCCTCGGCCGCCCGCGCCAGCAGCAGCATCGGCCAGGACGGTGCGAAGGCGGCGGCGAGGTTCAGCAGGGCCGCCAGACTCATCGAGGCGAACATCAGCCCCTTGCGCCCCAGGCTCTGCGACGCCGCCCCGGCCAGCAGGATCGCCACCGCCAGCGCCCCGGTGCTCAGCGACAGGGCCAGGGAGCTCTGGGCCGGGGTCAGGGAGAAATCGCGGGCGAAGGTCGGCAGCAGGGGCTGCACGCAATAGAGCAGGCTGAAGGTCGAGAAACCGCCCAGGAACAGGGCCAGCGACATGCGCCGAAACCGCGCGGTGCCGGCGGCGATGCGCGGCGGCGAAAGATCGGTCGTGGGATCGAGGGCGGTCATGGCGTCGGTCTAGAAGTCGGCTGCCCCATAGTCCAATATATGACGAAGGCTTTCTTGATCGCTTTTGGAGATGGCATGGAGCTGCGCCACATCCGCTACTTCCTGGCCGTGGCCGAGGAGCGCAACTTCACCCGCGCCGCCGCCAAGATCGGCATCGGCCAGCCGCCGCTGAGCCAGCAGATCAAGGACCTGGAGGCCGAGCTTGGCGTGCAGCTCTTCCGCCGCATCCCTAGCGGGGCCGAGCTGACCGAGGCCGGCAAGGCCTTCCACGCCGCCGTGCGCACCCTGCCCGACCAGGCCGGCGCGGCGGCCGTGCTGGCCCGGCGGGCGGCGCGGGGCGAGACCGGCTCCCTGCGGCTGGGCTTCACCGGCTCGGCCAGCCTGCATCCGGTGGTCTCGACGGCGGTGCGGGCCTATCGGCGGCTCTATCCGGAGGTCGAGCTGTCGCTGACGGAGAGCAACAGCACCCACCTTTCCGAACACCTGGCCGAGGGCGTGCTGGACGCGGCCTTCCTGCGCCCGGGCTCGGTGAACCTCGAGGGCCTGGCCGTGCACGACCTGGTCGACGAGCCGGTGATCGCCGCCCTGCCGGCCAGCCATCCGGCGGCGGCCTCCGATCCGGTGGATCTGTCGCTGCTGAAGGACGAGCCGCTGATCATGACGCCGCGCCACCTGGGCCCCACGGTGCACGACGCGGCGGTGGAGGCCTTCCGCGCCGCCGGCGTCGAGCCGGTGATGGGCCAGGCCGCCCCGCAGATGACCTAGGTGATCGTGCTGGTCGCGGCCGAACTGGGCGTCTCGATCGTGCCGGCCTCGATGCGGCAGCTGGCGGTCGAGGGCGTGGCCTACCGCGACATCGCCGGCCAGAGCCCCGTGGCGCGGCTCAGCCTGGCCAGCACCCGTTCGCCCAGCCCGGCGCTGAGGAATTTCATCCAGGTGATCCGGCCGGCGTTTCGGGGGTGAGGGGAGTTGCTCCCTCTCCCTATGGGAGAGGGGCTGAACCTACGCCCCGACCGCCTTTTTCACCTGCAGGCTCAGGGCGTCGGTGATCAGGGGCTTGTGGGCGACGCCGGCCCACAGGGCGTCGGCGGCCGAGAGGTCGACCGGGCCGTCGGCCAGCAGCACGGCGGGGGTGCGCACGCCCTTGCCGCGCAGGGCGGCCAGGGCCAGGAAATCGACGTCCAGCACCAGGCAGTCGGCGGCGATCATCTCCGACAGCGACGCCTCGTCCACCCCGGCGAAGGCGCGGATCCAGTAGCCCTCGGTCTCCAGGGCGAAGGCCAGGGCCTCGCGCAGGGCCGCGTCGGCTTCGACGACGACCACCAGCGGACGGGCGGGCGAAGGGGCGCTCATCGCGCCATTCAAGCCAGCGTCGGCCCAGCGCGCCTTGATCTGACGCAAATCCAGCAGGTCGGCGATCATGCGACTTTGAGGGTCATCCAGACCGACGTCGTCTCGCCCGGGGCCAGGGCGACGATCCCGGTTTCGCCTTCACCGAAGGGGTCGGGACGGCTGGCGGTGGGCTCGGCGCAGACGAAGTCGGCGCCCGGCGGCGAATAGACGTGCACCCAGCGGCAGTTTTCGGAGGCCTCGATGGTCGTCGAAGTCCCGCCCGGGGCCGACAGCACGGCCTTGCCGTCGAAACCGGTCCAGCAGTTGTCGATCAGGCTGTCGGTGGCGGTCGGCGCGCCGGCCATCCAGTCGCGCATCCAGACGCCGTCGTGGTGGGTGGTGGGCAGCACGTCGGCGTCGACCATCCAGACGCCGTCGACGCCGGCCTTGAGGGTCTCGCCCGGGCGGGCCGCGAAATAGGGGTGCAGGCCAAGGCCGGCCGGCATCGGCTCCGTCCCGGTGTTGGTCACCGACAGCTCGATGCGCAGGCCCTCGTCGGACAGCACCAGGATCTGCTCGGCGCGATAGGCCCAGGGCCAGTCGGACGGGGCGTGGTCGTAGGTCAGGACGGCGCGGGTGTCGGACAGGCCGGTGACCGTCCAGGCGGCGCGCCAGCCCTGGCCGTGCAGCGGGTGCGGATGGCCGGCCAGGTTCGGCGCCAGGGTCACCTCGCGGCCCTCGAAAGAGAAACGGCCACCCGGGATACGGTTGCAGAACGGGACCAGCGGGAAGCAGCCGACGTCGAGCGCGTCGGTCGCGCCCTCCGGCGCCGGGCGCAGCACGTCGCGGCCGTCGAACACGAAGCGGCCGATCGAACCGCCCACCTGCGGCAGCAGTTCGACGCGGGCGCGGGCGGTCGCCAGGACGGGACGTGTCATCGGGAACCCATTGTTATGTTAGCGCTAACTTGAGCTTTACGGAGCGTCATATGCCAGTTCCGGCCGCTCTCGAACAGAGGGCCTGTCGACATCGTAGTCAGTAGTCGGGACGTCAGTAGCCGGCGTAGCGCCCCGGCTTGTGGTTGGCGATGATGACGATGCTCAGGGCCACGGCCGACAGGATCGACAGCAGCAGCTTGTCGAAGCTGACCACCATGAAGGCCGCGCCGACCACCAGCACGTCGGTGGCCATCTGCACCTTGCCGGCGCTGATCCCGTGCTTTTCCTGCAGCCACAGGCCCAGCACCCCGACGCCGCCGACCGACGAGCGGTGGCGGGCCAGCGCCAGGATGCCCATGCCGATGATGGTGCCGCCGAACACCGCCGCGAAGACCGGGTTCACGCCCTGCAGCTTCAGCCAGTGCGGCAGGGCCAGGGTCAGGCCGGTCAGCAGGACGTTCACCACCAGGGTCTTCAGGGTGAAGGTCCAGCCCAGGGCGCGCTGGGCGAAGACGTAGAACGGCAGGTTCAGCACGAAGAACACCACCCCTACCGGCCAGCCGCCCAGATAGGAGATGATCAGGGCGATCCCGGCGATCCCGCCGGTCACCAGCCCCGCCGTCTTCAGCAGGGTCAGGCCCACGGCGATGAAGCTCGTGCCGATCAGCAGGGCGTGGATGTCCTCGATGGGCGTATGGCGCGTTGCTGGCCTTTGGGGGGCGGGCATGTCGGGGGCGGCGGCGGTCAAGGCAGGGTCGAGTCGCGTCTGGAGGAAGGGAAAACGGCGTCCCGTCCCGTTCGCGTTCCCGTCCCGCCGTCCCTTTCGCCACTTATCCGCGGTCGAGGAACGGTCTTGTCGCGGCGAGCGCTTGATAGCGCCCGTGTCTGGCGTCATATATCATCTGAACGCGACGCCCCATGGGCGCCGCGCGAAATCCTCTACAACAATTCCGGAGCCGCCCCTATTCGCCGTCCCATGCAAGCGCCGCCCGTCAAGGATGGACCGCGTATCAACGATGAAATCCGCGTCCCCCGAGTCCTGCTGATCGACCAGAACGGCGAGAAGCAGGGCGAGATGCCGACCGCCTCCGCCATGGAAGCGGCCGAAGAGGCTGGCCTGGACCTGGTCGAAATCGTTCCGAACGCGAACCCGCCGGTCTGCAAGATCCTGGACTATGGCAAGTTCAAGTTCCAGGAGCAGAAGAAGAAGAACGAGGCCCGCAAGCGTCAGAAGGTGGTCGAGCTCAAGGAGATCAAACTCCGCCCGAACATCGACATCCACGACTACGAGGTGAAGGCGAAAGCCATGCACCGCTTCTTCGAGGAAGGCGACAAGGTCAAGGTCACCCTGCGCTTCCGCGGTCGTGAAATGGCCCACCCGGAACTCGGCATGAAGCTGCTGCTCAAGGTCAAGGCCGACTTCGAGGAGATCGCCAAGGTCGAGTACGAGCCCCGCATGGAAGGCCGCCAGATGATCATGATCCTGGCGCCCCGCTAAGCTTCGGCTCTATCTTCGAAAACGCCCCGGTCACCACCGGGGCGTTTTTCGTTTCCGGTATCGTCCATGTCCCAGCCCGCCCAGCAAGCTCCCCTGTCCCTGGACCCCGGCCTGACGCCCGGGGCCTGGCGCGACGCCTTCGCCCGCAACGGCCGTCTGCACGTGCCGGGGATCCTGACCGCCGACTCGGCCGCCCGCCTGCACGCGGCCCTGACCCTCGACACGCCGTGGAGCGGCGTGGTCGGGGTCGGCAAGAAGCTGTGGAACCTGCCGCTGGACGGCCCCGGCGCCCTGTCGCCCGCCGACGATCTGGCGCTCGACCGCCAGGTGGCCGAGGAAACCCGCAACGGCTTCGGCTTCCGCTTCGACAATTTCCGGGTCAGCGACGAGGTCGAGGCCGGCCGCCGCGAAGGCCGGCTGGTCGAGGCCGCCTACGACCTGCTGAACGGCGAGGCCTTCCTGGACTTCGTGCGCGACCTGACCGGCGACGACCGGCCGGTCTATTGCGACAGCCAGGCCACCCGCTATCGCCCCGGCCACTTCCTGACCGAGCACGACGACCACGCCGACGGCAAGCACCGCCTCTACGCCTACGTCCTCAACCTGACGCCGAACTGGCGGGCCGACTGGGGCGGGCTTCTGCTGTTCCTCGACGGCGACGGCCACGTGGCCGAGGGCTACAAGCCCAGCTTCAACGCCCTCAACATCTTCCGTGTGCCCCAGAAGCACGCCGTGACCTACGTCACGCCCCACGCGGCGGGCCCGCGCCTGTCGCTCACCGGCTGGATCCGCTCGCGGCGCTGATTTCGCGCGCCCCGGCTCGACCTCCCGGCAAGGTAGAGTTTATACTCGCCGCGGGGATCTTTCTGGGGGCTGTAGTCTCGTGCGTATTAGGGATTTCGCGATCGCCATCTGCGCGACCGCTCTGCTGTCTGGCGTCCAGGCCCAGGCCGCGCCGCTGTCGACCTACGGCAGCCTGCCGACGATCGAGGATGTCGAGATCTCGCCGGACGGCACCCGCCTGGCGGTGTCGCTGACCGACGGCGAGCAGCGCGTGCTGACCATCCACAACGCGACCGACAACAAGCTGCTCAAGGCCCTGCGGATGGGCAACAACAAGCTGCGCTGGGTGCAGTGGGCCGACGCCTCGCACCTTCTGGTCACCGTCTCCTCGACGGCCAGCGTCGTGGGCCTGGAAGGGCCCAAGCGCGAGTTCTGGATGACCTCGCTGTACGACCTGGACACCGACAAGGCGCGCCTGCTGCTCGACAACCAGCCGGACTCGATGAACGTCGTGCTCAGCGCCGCCTCGCTGCGCTCGGTCGACGGCGCGCCGACGGCCTTCGTGCAGGGCCTCCACTTCGTCGACAACTTCGGCCGCAACACCCTGTTCGCGATCAATGTGAAGACCGGCCGCACCCGCATGATCGAAGCGCGCTCGGAAGACACCGACGACTGGCTGGTCGGCGGCGACGGCGTCCCCCTGGCCCAGTCGCAGTACGACGAAAGCAAGGGAACCTGGGTGCTGCGCATCAAGGGTCCGAAGGGCTGGACCATCGTCGACCGCGCGGTCAGCCCGATGGGCTCCTACGGCGTCTCGGGCCTGGGCCGCGACGGCAAGTCGGTGCTGGTGGCCCGCGTCAACGACAAGAACGAGACCGTCTACCGCGAATACGCCGCCGACGGCTCGCAGGTCGACGTGCCGATGGAGATCCCCTTCGACGGCCTGCTGCGCGATCCCGGCAACGACGCCCTGATCGGCGGGGTGTCGCTGGTCGGCGACAAGACCCGCTACGTCTTCTTCGATCCCAAGGACCAGTCGCGCTGGAACGCCGTCGAGAAGGGCTTCGCCGGCTCGCGGGTGTCGCTGGCCTCGTGGTCGGCCGATCGCACCAAGGTGGTCGTCCGCGTCGACTCGCCGACCGACGGCCCGGCCTACGCCCTGGTCGACATGACGGCCAAGACCGCCTCCTGGATCGGCGACGAGTACAAGGACCTGGCCGCCGCCGACATCGCCGAGGTCCGCCCGGTGAAGTACAAGGCCGCCGACGGCCTGGAGATCACCGGCTACCTCACCCTGCCCAAGGGCCGGGACCCGAAGAACCTGCCGCTGGTGGTGCTGCCGCACGGCGGTCCCGAAGGCCGCGACATGCCGGGCTTCGACTGGTGGGCCCAGGGCCTGGCCTCGCGCGGCTACGCCGTGCTGCAGCCGAACTTCCGCGGCTCGGAAGGCTTCGGCTGGGACTTCATCAAGGCCGGCTTCGGCGAATGGGGCCGCAAGATGCAGACCGACCTGTCGGACGGCGTCCGCTGGCTGGAGAAGCAGGGCATCGTCGATCCCAAGCGCGTCTGCATCGTCGGCGCCAGCTATGGCGGCTACGCGGCCCTGGCCGGCGCGGCGCTCGATCGCGGCGTCTATCGCTGCGCCGTGTCGGTGGCCGGCCCGGCCGACCTCAAGCGCATGCTGCAGGACGACCAGGAACTCCACCTGTCGCGCAACAACTCGACCCTGCGCTACTGGCTGCGCTTCATGGGCGCCGACGGCATCCGCGATCCCGACCTGGCGGCGATCTCGCCGGCCAAGCTGACCGACAAGATCGACCTCCCGATCCTGCTGATCCACGGCAAGGACGACACGGTCGTTCCCTATGTGCAGAGCAAGATCATGGCCGACGCCATGGCCCGGGCCGGCAAGCCGACCGAGCTGGTCACCCTGGCCGGCGAGGACCACTGGCTGTCGCGCGGCGCCAGCCGGCAGCAGATGCTGACCGCCACGGTGCAGTTCCTCGAGAAGCACAATCCGCCCGACCCAGCCGCCCCGGCCCAGACGACGGCCGCGCGCTAGGGCGGATCGATATTCACCGGCCTGAGCTCATTTTTCACCGAGCATCCCCGCGAAGGCGGGGATCCAAGCCG
>NZ_QHJY01000232.1 GCF_003185805.1 Caulobacter sp. D5 | reverse complement strand
CAGCGTCGCGATGGAGGTCAGCCGCGCGGTGGTGATCCGCGCGCCGCCGGCCCTGGCCTGCACGGCCAAAGCGAGGCCGATCGCGACCAGCCCCGCCAGGGCCAGCGCGATCAGCGGCGCCCAGCGGCTCGAGGCCGCCGCGCGGTCAGAGAAGGCCATGGGCGCGGGCCTCGAACACCGCCTCGGTCTTCGAGCGGACCTCGAGCTTGGTGTAGATGCGCCGCACGAAGGTCAGCACGGTGTTGCGCGATATGCCCATCAGTTCGGCGATCTCGTCGAACGAGAAGCCGCGGGTGATCAGCTGCAGCGTCTCCTTCTCGCGCTCCGACAGGCTGGGAACCGCGCCCTTGTCGGCGACGGCGCCCTCCTCCGCCGGCCGCGCGCCCCGCTGCTCGTCGGCCCGCTGCTCGTCGGGGCGGAAGCGCATCAGCACCTGGCGGGCGATGCGCGGGCTGATCGGGCTGCCGCCGCCGTGCAGCACGCGGATGTCCTGGGCGATGGCCGGCAGCGGGCTGTCCTTGAGCAGGTAGCCGCTGGCCCCGGCTTCGATCGAGGCGATGACGTGATGCTCGTCGGCGAAGGTGGTCGCCACCATGATCGCGCAGTCCGGCCAGCGGGTGTGGGCCTCGCGAATGACGTCGATGCCCGAGCCGTCGGGCAAGCCCAGGTCCACCACCAGCGCGTCGGCTGCCGGTCCGGCCAGCAGCGCGCGCGCCTGGGCCACAGTGGCCGCCACGCTGGCGATCGCCAGGTCCGGCGCGTCGGCCAGGGCCTTTCGAAAAGCCTCCTGGAACGCGGCGTCGTCCTCGACCAGGACGACCCGCAGCATCGGAACGTTCCGCGACGTCGCCTCGGCGTCCATTCCTGTCCCCCCGCCCTGCTCTGAATCCACGCCGCGCCCAAGCCATGCAAGGAATCGCAGAGCCCGCGCGAGTCGGCGTCATCATATCTTGCGACGGGGCGAACATTGCTCCGCGAACGCCAGCGCGGCAACTAATGGCGGCCCGGCGACGCCGGGCGCGAGCGCCGGCGCCGAGGTTCCTGAAACACGGAAATCAGCGCCGTGGGGGGCGCACGAGGGCAAGGGACGCCGCACCACCGTGGCGGCGACGATACGGCGTCCCTTGTCGGCTCCCTGCTCGATGTCATCGACAGTCCAGCGGCCGATGCGCCGCGATCAGCGCCAGGGGAGCGCCGCATGCCCAACTTCACCTCGACCCTCGAAATCGGCGCCGACCAGACGCGCGCGGACACCATCTGGGGCTTTGGGATCAACTGCATCACCGGCGGGATCGTCGTCGGTCCGCACGCCCTGGCCAGCTTCACCAAGCAGAAGCCGACGCAGCGCAGCCTGGACAACCGGCAGGCCACGGTCATCAAGTCCAGCGCCGACTACAGCAGCTTCCTCAGCACCAAGGCCAGCGTGTCGGTCTCAGGCCTTTCCTGGTCGGCCACGGCGAGCATGGCCTATGCCAGCCAGCACGCCTCCAGCGACACCTCGCTGACCTACGTGGTCACCCGCGACATGCGCTCGGTGGACGTCTATCTCGACATCGCTTCGGCCAAGGTCGATCCGGCGGCCCTGAGCCTGCTCAAGACCCAGGGCCCCGCCGCCTTCCTCGCGACCTACGGCACCCATTGCGTGATCGGGGTGTCCTACGGCGGGTCCTTCAGCGGCTACATCAAGATCGACACCAGTTCGTCGACCGACAAGGAAACCATGGCGGCCGCGCTGTCGGCTTCGGCCAAGGGCTTCGGCATGGGCGGCTCGATCGACGTCTCGTTCAATGCTGGACTGACCGCGACCAGCACCCTCTACACCCTGACCTCCTCCTCCGCCGCGGTGGGCGCCAACACGGGCGTCTTCGCCAGCACCGATCCCGACGGGTTGCTCAAGGCCGCTGAAAACCTCGCCCTGATCGCCAACTCGGCTCCCGGGGTAAGCGGCGCCGCCGTCACGTTCATCTGCGTGACCTGGGACCAGTTCGACGACATCCAGACGGCCCTGAACGCAATCCAGCAGCCGGACGCCCTCAGCCTCGACAGCTGCATGGCCAACCTGATGCAGTTGTCGGCCGAGTATCTGGAGCTCGACTACCTGATCGGCACCTGCCAGAGCATGCTGCACAGCAACGACTTCGCCATTCCGGCCCAACGCGGCGTCCTCGGCGCCCTGCTGTCGGCCGCCAGCGCCGGCCAGAACGCCATCAACAGCCTCAGCGTCGGCCAACTGGAAACGATGACGGCCGCCACGCTGCAGAACTACCTGATCTCGTCACGGCTCAACGTGCAGCTCAACCCCATCACTCACGGCCAGGTGCTGGTCTATACCTCCTGGTACACCGACGCGGCGTTCGACGCCTGGGGCGACCATTCGGCGACGCTCGCCATCACGCCGAATGTCGAGACCAAGGTGGTCACGGTGCATCACCACAAGGTGGAGTCCGACGCCGACCTCTATGTCGACGTGCGTCACGACGGCCAGGACTACACGCTCTACACCCGCTGGGCGTGGCGCAACGGCGACAACTTCACCAGCAACGTCGTCGATATCGGCGGCGTCTCGATCAACGCCACCGTCGCCAGCGCTTCGTGGACGGGCGCGGCCTGGAACCACATCAACGCGAACCTGATCAGCTATCCCTGAGACAATTCGAAATACAATTGCGAGTGATTTGCATTCCCGACCTCCCCTCGCTATAGCCTGCCGGACGCCGACACCGTCGGCGTCCGGATTATCTGGCGCCGCTCTCCCTTTGCGTGATCGCAAGCGGCGCAACGAAGGGGTGGCCCATGTTCCTGAAGACCACGCTGCTGGCGAGCGGCGCTTTCCTCGCGTTCGCCGCGCCCGCTCTCGCCCAGACGACGACCGACAGCACCGATGTCGAGGGCGTGGTCGTCACCGGCTCCTACACGATCAACGAACGTATCGACACGGCCACGGGCCTTGGTCTGTCGCTGCTCGAGACCCCGCAGTCGGTGACCGTCGTGACGGCCCAGCGCATCCTCGACCAGAACCTGCAGACCGTCGCCGACGTGGTCACCGCCGCCGCCGGCGTGTCGGCCAACGAGGTCGATGACGTGCGCAACACGTTCAACGCCCGCGGCTTCGAGATCAACAACTACCAGATCGACGGCGTGCCCACGGCCTGGACCCTGGCCGGCGGCGCCGGCGAGACCGCGGCCGACGTCTCGATCTACGAACGGGTCGAGATCGTGCGCGGCGCGACCGGCCTGCTGACCGGCGCCGGCGATCCTGGCGCCTCGATCAACCTGGTGCGCAAGCACGCCGACAGCGCCGACTTCACCGGCTACGTCACCGCCGGCGTCGGCAGCTGGAACAACTACCAGATCTCGGCCGACGTCGGCGGCGCGCTGACGGCCAACGGCGCCGTGCGCGGCCGCGCCGTGGCCAAGTACCAGACGGGCGAGAGCTACATCGACCTCTACAAGAACGAGAAGGCGGTGATCTACGGCGTCGTCGACGCCGACCTCGGCCCCAACACCCTGCTGCGCGTCGGCGCCAGCCACCAGCAGGGCGCCCCGAACGCGCCGGCCTGGGGCGCCCTGCCCTCGTTCTTCACCGACGGCTCGGTGACCAACTGGTCGCGATCCAAGACGGCCTCGGCCAAGTGGAGCTACTGGGACACCACCAACCAGAACATCTTCGCCAACCTGTCGCACGAGTTCGCCAACGGCTGGCGGCTGAAGGTCAACTACAACTGGCTGCGCAACGCCCAGAAGACCAAGCTGCTGTACCTGTCGGGCCTGATCGACAACGCCACCGGCACGTGGCGCAGCGAATCCGATCCCACCGTGACCAGCTACTCGTACCCCTACAAGGACGAGGGCGAGAGCATCCAGAACAGCATCGACGTCCAGCTGCAGGGCGACTACTCGCTGTTCGGCCGCAGCCACGAATTCGTCGTCGGCGCGCTGCACAGCAAGCAGACGCTCGAAACCACCACCTTCGCGGCCAACGCCTATCCGGACGCCGGCAACTTCTACACCTGGGACGGCACGCTGGCCGATCCGGGCTTCTCCAGCGTCGGCTACAAGGCCGTCGATGAAGAAACCAAGCAAACCGGCTTCTATGCCTCGACCCGCTTCAACGTCAGCGATCGCCTGAAGGTGATCGCCGGCGGGCGCCTGTCCAGCTGGGAGCGCAACGGCCTCAACTGGGGCGCGACTCTGAACTACGGCGACGACAACGTTTTCATTCCCTATGCCGGCGCGCTCTACGATCTGGCGCCCAATCATCGGATCTACGCCAGCTACACCGAGATCTTCCAGCCGCAGAACTACCGCGACATCACCGGCGCCTATCTCGATCCGGTCACCGGCGAGAGCGCCGAGATCGGCCTGAAGAGCTCGTACTTCGGCGGCCGCCTGCAGAGCTCGGTGGCGATCTTCCGCATCGTGCAGGACAACCTGGGCCAGATGGACCCGGACTCGACCCACAACGTGCCCAACGTGACGCCGACCACCCGCGCCTACTTCCAGACCGAAGGCGCGACCAGCAAGGGCTTCGAGCTGGAAGTCATCGGCCGTCCGCTGGACGACTGGAACGTCAGCTTCAGCTACAGCATGTTCGAGGCCGAAGACGCCGACGGCGCCAAGGTCAACACCGACCACCCGCGCCAACTGCTGAAGCTGTTCACCACCTACCGACTGCCCGGCGCGTGGGAGGGTCTGACGCTCGGCGGCGGCGTCAACTGGATGAGCAAGGCCTACACGGCCTCGACCAATCCGGTGACCGGCGGCGCCTACAGCTTCGAGCAGAAGGCCTACGCCCTGGTCAGCCTGATGGCCCGTTACGAGATCAACGACGCCCTGTCGGTGCAGGCCAACGTCGAGAACCTCACCGACGAGACCTATTACAGCCAGGTCGGCTTCTACAGCCAGTACCGCTACGGCGCGCCGCGCAACTACACGGTCAGCCTGAAGTACGCGTTCTGATCCCAGGTTCTGATTTACGGGAGGCGGATGACGCCTCCCGCCTGATCCAGTCGAAGAAGCCGCCGGGTTCGCCCGGCGGCTTTTTTCGTGTCCGCGGTGTCGGCAATGAGCCGGGGCCTGCGTCCTTGGCCAGCGGCGCCGCGGCCGCGGGAGACACCGGGATGCCCGACGCCATTCTCTGCTATCAGATGCGGGACGACGCTGGCGCATCTGGCCGCGCATCTGTTTTGGGAGCAGAGGGTCGCCGGTCCAGCCGGCGTTGTGGAGCTAGATGATGACCGATCCCGACTGGATCGACGCCGCCCTCGTCTCGGCCCGCCCCCGGGCCATGGCCGCCCTGCTGCGCTATTTCCGCGATCTCGATACGGCCGAGGAAGCCTATCAGGACGCCTGCCTGCGGGCCCTGAAGTCCTGGCCGGAGAAAGGCCCGCCGCGCGATCCGACCGCCTGGCTGATCCTGGTCGGGCGCAACAGCGGCGTCGACGCCGCCCGCCGGCGGGGCCGCCAGACCGCCCTGCCCTCCGACGAGGTGCTGACCGACCTCCAGGCCGGCCTCGACGACGCCGAGGCGGCCGCGGCCGAGCGGATCGACGGCGCCGACTGGCGCGACGACATCCTGCGGCTGCTGTTCGTCTGCTGCCATCCCGACCTGCCGGCCACTCAGCAGATCGCCCTGGCCCTGCGCATCGTCTCGGGCCTGTCGGTGCGCCAGATCGCCCGCGCCTTCCTGGTCGGCGAGGCGGCGATGGAGCAGCGGATCACCCGGGCCAAGGCCCGCATCGCCAAGGGCGACACGCCATTTGAAGCCCCCGGCCTGACCGAGCGCGCCGAGCGGCTGCTGGTGGTCATGGCCATGGTCTATCTGGTCTTCAACGAGGGCTATTCGGCCGGCGGGGCCGAGGCCGACGCCCGGCGGCCGCTGTGCGACGAGGCCATCCGCCTGTCGCGCCTGCTGCTGGCCCTGTTTCCAGACGAAGCCGAGGTCATGGGGCTGACGGCGCTGATGCTGCTGCAACACGCCCGCTCGCCCGCCCGGCTCGACGCCGATGGCCTGGTCGTACTGCTCGAGAACCAGGACCGGTCGCGGTGGAACCGCCCGATGATCGACGAGGGCCTGGCCCTGCTCGACCAGGCCATGCTGCGCCGGGATCCCGGCCCCTACCAGGCGCAGGCCGCCATCGCCGCCCTGCACGCCCGCGCCGAGCGCCCCGAAGACACCGACTGGGCCCAGATCGACCTGCTGTACGCGGTGCTGGAACGCATGACCCCCTCGCCCGTCGTCACCCTCAATCGCGCGGTCGCCGTCTCCAAGGTCGCCGGCCCCGAGGCCGCCCTGGCCATGATCGCCCCGCTGGAGGAGCGTCTTTCAGGCTACTTCCACTTCCATGGCCTGCGCGGCGCCCTGAACCAGCAGCTGGGCCGCGACGACGACGCCCGCGAAGCCTTCGGACGCGCCATCGCCCTGGCCGGAGGCGCGGCCGAGGCCGTATATATTCGCCAACAGCTCGATCTCCTGCAGGCTGGCGCGGAGAAAAATCACGCGCCCGTGTCGGGCGGCTGACAGTTCGAACGTCCTCGTCGCGAACGGCCCGGAAAAGGGCCTCGCCTTCAAGGGAGTTTCCGATGCTGAAGATCATCGCCGCCGTCGTCGTGCTGGGGATCGCCGGCCTGCTGATCGCCGCCGCCCTGCGTCCGCCGACCTTCCGCGTCGAGCGCTCGATCCTGGTCAATGCCCCGCCCGAGGCGGTGCTGGCCCAGGTCTCCGACTTCAAGGCCTGGCGGGGCTGGTCGCCCTACGAGACCCTCGACGCCGACCTGCAACGCACCTACGGCGGAGCCGAACGCGGCGTTGGCGCGACCTATGCCTGGGCCGGCAAAAAGGCTGGGACCGGCCGCATGCGCATCGACGAGGCTGCGAGCCGCCAGGTGCGCATCGCGCTCGATTTCGAAAAGCCCTTCAAGGCCAGCAACACCGCCCTCTTCACCGCCGTTCCCGAGGGCGACGTAACGCGCGTGACCTGGTCGATGTCGGGTCCCGCGCCGTTCATCTCGCGGCTGATGGGTCTCGTGTTCAACATGGACAAGATGATCGGCCGCGATTTCGAGACGGGTCTGTTCAATCTCAAGACCGTGGTCGAGCGTTCATAATCCGTCGTCGCCCCAAACCCGTCGCCCGAGGAGTCCGACATGGCCCGTTTCCTCCTGCTGAAGTTCGGACCGTCTTCAGAGCCGCGGGCTTTCGTCGGCGACCAGGAGGCGAGCCATCCGGCGGCCCACGAGGCCGGCAAGGAAGGCGGCGAGGTCTCGACCGGCGACAGCGCCGCTGATCGCTCGGCTTCCGCCAGGAAAGCTGCAGCCACCCGAAAGCGAAATGCTGAACAGCATGCGCATCCCTGAGCCGCGCGGCTGAAAGCTTCCTTAGAAAAACTGACGCGCTCGAATCCATACTAATCCAGTAGTGATTTCTCAGCGCCGTCTTCCTCCCCTTTGGCGGCGCCGAGCGGAGCGCCGCCCCGCCAGGACTTCACGGACGGCTCCCGTGTCCTGGTCCCGTCCTTCGGGGGAAGGACTGGGGCGGCGCTCACTCCTGGACTCGCTCGTCCACCCCTTCCTCTTGCGCTCTGACGCACGGCGGCCCACCTGAGGCCGCACGGGCCCCGCGAAGATTGACTTTGCGGCGATTGCGCCTATTTATCCCCACCTTCGGAGCAGGTCTGGCGAATCCGCGCCGCCCGCTCGCCCAAGCACGGGCGGCTCCGAGTTCAGACCAGCGTGAAATGACAGAATTCTCCGATCTCGGGCTCTCGCCCACGACCCTTCAAGCGGTCGCCGACACCGGCTACACGACCGCCACCCCGATCCAGGCCCAGGCGATCCCGGTCGCCCTCGCCGGTCAGGACGTCCTGGGCATCGCCCAGACCGGCACCGGCAAGACCGCCGCCTTCACCCTGCCGCTGATCGACAAGCTGCAGTCGGGTCGCGCCAAGGCCCGCATGCCGCGCGCCCTGGTCATCGCCCCGACCCGCGAACTGGCCGACCAGGTCGCCTCCAGCTTCGAGAAGTACGCCAAGGGCACCAAGCTCTCGTGGGCGCTGCTGATCGGCGGCGTCTCGTTCGGCGACCAGGAAAAGAAGCTCGATCGCGGCGTCGACGTGCTGATCGCCACCCCGGGCCGCCTGCTCGACCACTTCGAGCGCGGCAAGCTGCTGATGACGGGCGTGCAGTTCCTCGTCGTCGACGAAGCCGACCGCATGCTCGACATGGGCTTCATCCCGGACATCGAGCGCATCTTCAAGATGACGCCGCCGAAGAAGCAGACCCTGTTCTTCTCGGCGACGATGCCGCCGGAAATCACGCGCCTCACCAAGCAGTTCCTGAAGGATCCGGTGCGGATCGAGGTCGCCAAGCCGGCCACGACCAACGCCAACATCACCCAGTTGCTGATCAAGGTGCCGTCCTCGGACCCCAAGGCCAAGCGCCTGGCCCTGCGCACCATCGTCGAGAAGGCCGCGCCCGAAACCGGCATCGTCTTCTGCAACCGCAAGACCGAAGTCGACATCGTCGCCAAGTCGCTGAAGGTGCACGGCTTCGACGCCGCCGCCATCCACGGCGACCTGGACCAGAGCCAGCGCATGAAGACCCTGGCGGCCTTCCGCGACGGCTCTCTGAAAATCCTGGTGGCCTCTGACGTCGCCGCCCGCGGCCTCGACATCCCGGCCGTCAGCCACGTCTTCAACTACGACGTCCCGCACCACGCCGACGACTATGTGCACCGCATCGGCCGCACCGGCCGCGCCGGCCGCTCGGGCGTCGCCTACATGCTGGTCACCCCGGCCGACGACAAGGGCTTCGACAAGGTCGTCAAGCTGATCGGCTCGACGCCCGTCGAAGAAGTCATCGACGTCGACTACAGCGACGCCGTCACCGTGCCGCGCGAAGGCGACCGCCGTCGCGGCCGCGGCGAGCGTCCGGGCCGTGAACGCGGCGAGCGAAGCGAGCGCGGTGAACGCAGCGGCCGCGGCCGTCGCGAACGCGCCGAGGCTGCTCCG
>NZ_QHJY01000025.1 GCF_003185805.1 Caulobacter sp. D5 | reverse complement strand
GCCTCTGCTCCCTTCCCCCTCGATGGGGGAAGGGCCGGGGTTGGGGGTGGCTGCGGCGGTCAGGTTTGAAAGACCGTGCGGGTGGACACGCCGTGTCACCCCCATCCCAACCCTTCCCCCATCAAGGGGGAAGGGCTCAAAAGCCCGGGTCCCCGCTTTCGCGGGGATTTACGGAGGGAGATTGCAGGCGCCGTCACCCTTCAATCTCCCCATGACGCGTACGCGCCTCGCCGTCGGGGCTCGGGCGGCTCTAGGGCAGCAGCTTGATCAGGGCGGTGGAGATCGACACCAGCACCGCCATGCCGCCCAGCAGCGCCCAGCCCTGAAGGCGGATCTTCTCGCTGAGGTCGGCGCGGATGCGGGCCTCGGTGAGGGCGAGGTCGCTCTTCAGCTCGCCCTTCACCGCCTGCAGTTCCGAGCGTGTCGCCAATTCGGAGATGTCGGGAAGCATCGTCGTCTGCTGGATCAGTTCCACGATCGCCTCGGCCGTACCTTCAGCGACCCCTGCTTCGCGCAGGCGCTTCGAGGCGCTCAGGGTGTCGAAGGGGACGGTGCTCACGTCCTCACGCTACGCGTTTGTTCTCGTTTTGTCTACAGCTGGCAGGCGAGCGAAGTGAACCTTTTAACGGTTCCGCGACTTTACCCTCCGGCCCAAGCTTCAGTAGTGGCCGAGGACCGTGAATGACCGACCCATTGGCCCGGCGCGGCCTCTATCGCCTGATCTACGCCAGCCGCGCGACCGATCCGGCCGGCTTGGACCAGACGCTGCCGGTCATCGTCGCCAGGTCGATCCAGAACAACCGCGTCGACGACGTCACCGGCTTTCTGGCGGCGGGGGAGGGGCGGTTCCTGCAGGTGCTGGAAGGGCCGGGCCAGGTGGTGGCCGAGGTCTATCAGCGCATCGGCCGCGACCCGCGCCACGACGAGATCGTGCTGATCGCCGACGGCCCGGCCGAGCGGCGGCTGTTCCGCGACTGGAACATGGGCCAGCGCCGGCTGGAGGCGGAAGACGCCTCGGCCCTGTCCGAGGTGGGGCTGGAGCACTTTACGCCGGCCGGCCTCGACGAGGAGCGGGCCTTGCGCCTGCTCACCGCACTTGGCGCGCGGCACCTCAGATAGAGAAAAAGGCCCGGATCGCTCCGGGCCTTTTCCGTATTCAGGCGACGCCTGGCCCTATTCGGCCAGGGCCGGCTCCTCGGCGTCGTCAGATTTGCCGGACTTGCCTTCCGAGGCGCTTTCGATCTCGAAGCCGATCTTGCCGTTCTCGAGCACCACCTTGACGTGGCCCCCGCGGATCAGGCGGCCGAACAGGATGTCGTCGGCCAGCGGCTTCTTGATGTGCTCCTGGATGACCCGGGCCAGCGGACGGGCGCCGTAGAGCTCGTCGAAGCCGTTCTTGGCCAGCCAGTCGGCGGCGTCGTCGGAGAGTTCGATCGTGATGTTGCGGTCGGCGAGTTGGGCCTCCAGCTGCATGACGAACTTCTGCACGACCTGGCGGATGATCTCCGGCGTCAGCGGCTTGAAGGCCACCGTCGCGTCCAGGCGGTTGCGGAACTCCGGCGTGAACAGGCGCTTGAGGGCGGCCTCTTCCTCGCCTTCGACCTTGGAGCGGCCGAAACCGATCGACTGCCGCTGGGCGTCGGAGGCGCCCGCGTTGGTGGTCATGATCAGGACCACGTTGCGGAAGTCGACCTTCTTGCCGTTGGAGTCGGTCAGCGTGCCGTGGTCCATGACCTGCAGCAGGATGTTGTAGATGTCGCTGTGGGCCTTCTCGATCTCGTCGAGCAGGACGACCGCGTGCGGGTGCTGGTCGACGGCGTCGGTCAGCTGGCCGCCCTGGTCATAGCCGACATAGCCGGGAGGGGCGCCGATCAGGCGGCTCACGGTATGGCGCTCCATGTACTCCGACATGTCGAAGCGGATCATCTCGATGCCGAGCGTCGAGGCCAGCTGCTTGGCGGCCTCGGTCTTGCCGACGCCGGTGGGGCCGCTGAACAGATAAGAGCCGATCGGCTTGTTCGGATCGCGCAGGCCCGCCCGCGCCAGCTTCATGGCGGAGGATAGTTGCAGGATCGCTTCGTCCTGGCCGAACACGGCGCGCTTCAGATCGGCCTCGAGTTCCTTGAGGGCCTCGGTGTCCGACTTGCTGACCGATTTGGGCGGGATGCGGGCGATCTTGGCGACGACGGCCTCGATCTCCTTGACCCCAATGGTCTTCTTGCGGCGGCTTTCCGGCAGCAGCATCTGACCCGCGCCCGCCTCGTCGATCACGTCGATCGCCTTGTCGGGCAGCTTGCGGTCGGTGATGTACTTGGCCGACAGCTCCACCGCGACCTTCAGGGCCTCGGCGGTGTACTTCAGCTTGTGGAAGTCCTCGTAGTAGGTCCTCAGGCCCTTGAGGATCTTGATGGTGTCTTCCACCGTCGGCTCGTTGACGTCGATCTTCTGGAAGCGGCGGACCAGGGCCCGATCCTTCTCGAAGTGCTGACGGAACTCCTTGTAGGTGGTCGAGCCCATGCAGCGCAGGGTGCCCGAGGCCAGGGCCGGCTTCAGCAGGTTGGAGGCGTCCATGGCCCCGCCGCTGGTGGCGCCGGCGCCGATGACGGTGTGGATCTCGTCGATGAACAGCACCGCGTTGGGGTGGTTCTCGAGTTCCTTGACCACCTGCTTGACGCGTTCCTCGAAGTCGCCGCGATAGCGGGTGCCGGCCAGCAGCGCGCCCATGTCGAGCGAGTAGATGGTGGCTTCCGCCAGGACTTCGGGGACCTGGTGGGTGATGATCTTGCGCGCCAGGCCTTCGGCGATGGCGGTCTTGCCGACGCCGGGGTCGCCGACGAGCAGCGGGTTGTTCTTGGTGCGGCGGCACAGGATCTGGATCGCGCGTTCCACTTCGTTCGCGCGGCCGATCAGCGGGTCGACCTTGCCCTGGCGGGCCTTTTCGTTGAGGTCGACGCAATAGGCCTCGAGGGCCTCGCCGCCGGTCTTGGTGTTGGGCTTTTCCTGGTCTTCCTCGACCGCGGTCGCGCCCTTGGCGGCCTTGGGCTCGGAAGCGCCGGCCTTCTTGGCGATGCCGTGGGCGATGAAGTTCACCGCGTCGTACCGCGTCATGTCCTGCTCCTGCAGGAAGTAGGCGGCGTGGCTCTCGCGTTCGGAGAAGATGGCGACCAGGACGTTGGCCCCGGTGACTTCCTCGCGGCCGGACGACTGGACGTGGATGACGGCGCGCTGGATGACGCGCTGGAAGCCCGCCGTGGGCTTGGCGTCTTCTTCGTCGTCGACCACCAGGGACGAGAGCTCGACGTCGAGATAATTGACCAGGCTCTTCTTGAGAGCGGTCAGGTCTACGTCGCAGGCTCGCATGACCCCGGCCGCGTCGTCATCGTCGGTGAGCGACAGCAGCAGGTGTTCGAGCGTGGCGTATTCGTGCTTTCGCTGGTTGGCGTAGGCCACCGCGCGGTGGAGGGATTCTTCGAGAGGACGCGAAAAAGAGGGCAAGGGGAGGCTCCTCAATCCTTTTCCATGGTGCACTGCAGCGGGTGCTGATGTCTGCGGGCTGAGTCGATCACTTGGGCGACCTTGGTCTCGGCGACTTCATAAGTGAAAACGCCGCAGACCCCGACACCGTTCTGGTGAACGTGCAACATAATCCTAGTCGCGTCTTCGCGCGACTTGTTGAAGAACCGTTCGAGCACGTAAACGACGAACTCCATAGGAGTGTAGTCGTCGTTAAGGATCAGTACGCGATACAACGAGGGCTTCTGCGTCTTCGGTTTCACTTCCGTGACGACCGAAGAGCCCGCGCCGTTATTTTGTCCGCCTTGCTTTCGCTCGGCCATCGACCGCTTTCTCCCGGCGGGCAAATCACCCGCCTTCATGAATTAGATATGGAAAAGCGGCGGCTTTGGAAGAGGCCGCCGCCCAACTGCGCCGCTTTAACACAGGGGCGCCGTCGAAATCGGCTTCACGTTTGGGAGAGCGGCGAAGGTGGCCCGAGCGTTCCCGCGGCGAGGCGGGGAAATGGTGTGCGGCGTGGTGTCGCGCAAGGGGGCAAGACCCTCTCCCCGAAGGGAGAGGTGTCGGCGAAGCCGACGGAGGGGGATGTGGCTCGTGCGCCAGCGGCCGTCTCGACGTCGGAGGAAATTTCCCCCTCCGGCCCTCCGGGCCACCTCCCCCTTCAGGGGGAGGGTCTCTGAAATCAGCCCGTCACCGTATAGATCATGATCCCGGTGGCCACCGACAGGTTCAGGCTGTCGGCGCGGCCGCGCATGGGGATCTTGACGTTGACGTCGCAGGCGGCGGCGAGTTCGGGCGGCAGGCCCTGCTGCTCGTTGCCCATCAGGATCAGCGACGGCTTCACGTAGTCGGCGCTCTTGTGGTCGACGGTGGCGGTCAGCAGGGTGCCGACCACGCTGCCGGGCCAGTCCTCGCGCCAGGCCAGGAACTCCTGCACGCTGGCCTTGGCGATCTTGACGGCGAAGACCGAGCCCATGGTCGCCCGCACGCCTTCCACCGAATAGGGATCGACGCAGTCGCCGACCAGGATGACGCCGCCGGCGCCGGCCGCGTCGGCCGTGCGGATGATGGTGCCGAGGTTGCCCGGATCGCGGACGGCCTGGAGCGCCACCCAGCAGTCGGCGCTCTGCGGCACGATCGCCGACAGCGGCGTGTAGACCTGGCGGAACACGCCGACCACGGCCTGCGGGTTGTCGCGGCGCGAGACCTTCTCGAGGATCTCGCGATTGACCTCGATGACCTCGCCGCCGGCGCTCGCGCAGGCCTTGGCGGCCTTCTGCAGCATCGGGTGGTCGGCCGCGTCGGGGCCGTACATCAGGATCTTCGGCGCGTGGCCGCAGTCGATGGCCTCGATGACGATCTTCAGGCCCTCGGCCAGGAACAGGCCGCTGTCCTCGCGCTCCTTGCGCATGTGCAGGGCGCGGACGGCCTTGACCGTGGCGTTGGTCAGGGAGGTGACGGTCTTGACGTTGCTCATGTCGCTCAGGCCTCCGACGACCAGCGGGCGAAGAACGACAGGCCGATCTGGCGGTCGCCCTTGTCTTCCACGAGGGACAACTCGCCCCAGTCGATGACGCCGGCCCGGCCTTCGAGCGCCTGGGCCAGCAGGCCCGACATCGCCGCGCCCGAGACCCTCGCTGCGTAAGCGTTCATCAGCAGGAAGTCGGCGTCTTCGGCCAAGAGTTGGGCGCAGTCGGCGGTCAGGGCCGGCAGGTCCTCGAACAGGCGCCAGACCTCGCCGTCGGGGCCGCGGCCGAACTTCGGCGGATCCAGGATGATGCCGTCATAGACGTTGCCACGGCGGACCTCGCGGGCGACGAAGCGGCGGGCGTCCTCGACGATCCAGCGGATCGGCTTTTCGGCGAGGCCGGCGAAGGCGGCGTTCTCGCGCGCGAAGCCGACCGACTTCTTGGAGGCGTCGACGTGGGTGACGTGGGCGCCGGCGGCGGCGCAGACCAGGCTGGCCACGCCGGTGTAGCCGAACAGGTTGAGGATCCGGGGCTGGCGGCCGCGGGCCTTGACGAAGGCGCGCACGCGCTCGTCCTGCCAGGCCCAGTTGGCGGCCTGCTCGGGGAAGAAGGCCAGGTGGCGGAACGGCGTGAACTGGCCGTGGAACTTCGCTTCGCCCCAGGCCAGGTCGAACTTCTCGATCGGCTTGCCGTGGAAGCGCCAACGGCCGGCTTCGTCCTCGTCGGACGGGTCGAACACGGCGTCGGCCTCGTCCCAGGCCTGGGCGGGCAGGCGCGGCTCCCAGAAGCACTGCGGCTCGGGGCGGACGACGGTGTAGCGGCCGTAGCGCTCCAGCTTCTTGCCGCGCCCGCTGTCGAGCAGGGCGTAGTCGGCCCAGCCGGCGGTGCGCATGACGATGGGAGAGGCGGCGATGGTCGGATGCATGGCCACGCCATACGCGCTCAGCCCAAGCGTCGTCCAGCCCGAGGCGCATGCGGGGTCTTGTCCCAGTGATGCGGACGCAGGACGAACTGGACCAGCGCATGGCAGCCGGCCCACCCTTGAGCCAGCCAGATCAGGGGCAGGCCCAGCAGGTCGAGCCACTTGGCCCGGCCGCCCGCGCGCCGACGGCCGACGACCGCGGCGATGGCCGAAGCGCTCCACGCATAGAAGAAGAGCACCAGGCCCGCGCCGTCGATCGCGGCCTGGCCGTCGGGCAGCAGGTCGAGCAGCAGCATCAGGAGCACCCAGGCGAAGATCGGCGCGTGCAGGTGCGTCGAGGCCAGCGACAAAACGAGCGTGAGGAAGAGCGCCAGGGCCACGCGCGGCCGGCGAACGGCGGGACCGCGCAGATGAACCGCCAGGGTCTGGAGGTGGCCCTTGATCCAGCGGGCCCGCTGCGGCCGCCAGGCCTTCCAACTGGTCGGGGCGGTCTCCAGCGTCGGCGGGGCGATGACGTCGAGGCCATAGCCGGCGGCGGCGAGGCGGAAGCCGACATCGGCGTCTTCGGTGACGTTGAAGGCGTCCCAGCCGCCGACGGCGTGCAGGGCCTCGACGCGGAAGTGGTTGCTGGTGCCGCCCAGCGGAAACGCCAGCCGCCAGCGGGCCAGGGCCGGCAGCAGCACCTCGAAATGGGCGGCGTATTCCTGCTGGAACTGGCGGGGCAGGAAGCCGGAGATGGCCGGGATCTCGATGCGCAGCGGCGCTTGCAGGCAGGCGAGGTCGGGCGGGCCGGCGGCGAAGCGGGCGGCGGCTTCGCGCAGTTGGCCGGGATCGGGGGCGTCTTCGGCGTCGTAGATCACCAGCAGCTCGCCGCGGGCGCGGCCCAGGGCGTGGTTGCAGGCGCGGGGCTTGGTCTTGGGCGCGCCGGGCGGAACGACCAGCACCTGGATGAAGGCCGGCAGGTCCAGGGCGTGGAAGGCGGCGATGGTCTCGACGTCGTCGGCCTCCAGCATGATCAGGGCCTGGAGGCGGTCGCGCGGATAGTCCAGGCGGTCGAGGCCGGCCGCCAGTTCGGCGGCGACCGAGGCTTCCTTGTAGAGCGGGGCGATCACCGTATAGGCGGGCAGCTCGGCCTCGGGCAGGGGCGGGACCGAAATCGGCCGGGACGGCGTGCAGGCCGCCACGAGCCGCAGCGAGGCCAGCAGGGCGAAGAGCGCCAGGCCCGTCCAGCCGAGCGCGGCCAGCGTGATCCCCGGCGCCAGCGCCGCGCTCGCGGCCAGAACGACGGCGACCAGGATCAGCGCGACGCCCTGGCCGGGGCTCAGCCGGCGATGCGCCCCGTCGGTGAGCGGCAGGGGCGCGACGAGCGGCGGATCGGCCAGGACGTGATGGTCCTGCTCCTCGACGTGCAGCCGCCGGTCTTCGCGCGCCATGTCGTTCCCCCACAACCAGGCCTGATCGGTGGGAGCGACTCGATTAACTCAACTATAAAGTGTCAAATGGAAAAATACGCGTTCTACGCAAAAGCTGCGGCGCGCTTGTCGGCCCTGGGTGATTCCCGTTTACTGTCAGATCGGGGAAGAGGGAGGAAGTACCGTATCGTGACCGTTGCGTTGAAGAAGCCGACCAGGTCCGCCCGCAAGCCGAAGGGCGACGGGCACATGCGCCGGGGCGAGATCCTGGCCGCCGCCGAGAAGATCTTCATCGCCGAGGGCTACGCCGGGGCGACGATCCGCAAGATCGCCGACGCCGTGGGCGTGTCCTCGACCGCGCTCTACATGCACTTCCGCGACAAGGACCAGATCCTGCTGGAGATCGGCCGCGAGGCCATCGAGCAGCTGCTGGCCATCAATGTCGCCCTGTCGCACGAGCCGGTCGACGCCGTGGAGAAGGTGCGGCGCATGCTCGACGCCTACATGCGCTTCGCCCTGGACAATCCCAACACCTACCAACTGGTGTTCTGCGGCTCGAGCGAGGCGATCTCGGTGGAGAAGCAGCAGGCCGTGTCCGACCTCGGCGACGCCTGCTTCGACGAGTTCAGCGGCCCGATCCGCGAAATCGCCGCCGCCGGCCGGCTGAAGACCGGCACCGCCGAGAGCGCCGCCCAGGTGCTGTGGGCGGCCTGCCACGGCATCGTCTCGCTGGTCATCACCAAGCCGAGCCGCAACTGGGCTCCGCACGAAGAGCTGATGCAGGTCACGCTCGACGGGGTGCTGCACGGGCTGATCGCGGAGTAGGGCTTCCTCTTTCGCGCCTCCATCTGATCGCCATCCCGGCCGCAGCGCAGCGGAGAGCCGGGACCCAGAGGCCGCCGCAATGCAGCGGCGACAGCCTTTCATGGTCGACCTGACCGCCGCGCCCAGTCCCCGGGGTCCCGGGTCTGCGGTCCGCTGCGCGGCCCTCCGCCCGGGATGACGAGGGGAGGATCGGGCGAATTGGGTCTGAAGCGCGCCAGCGTCGGCCCGACTCCACGTCTCCCTTCCGGTAACCGGATGCCTTCAAAGCCTTGTGTCGCCAGGGATTGGCGCGGGCGAGTCCTCGCCGGTCATCGTCCGTGAGGGGAGGGTGGCGCCTGGTTTCCGGGCGCCGCCCAAGCTTTGGGCGCCGTGCTGCTGCGCAGAAACAGGCGCCGCACCCGCGAAATGGTCGATAACGCCGGTTTTCAGATTGTCGGCGTCCCGACGGGGTGCGTCCCTGATGACGACACGCGGGGCAACGACGTCCTGCGAGGGTCCTTGAAGGACCTACGCCGACGACGGGGTCGGCGACTGTTTTGGACAACGACGTCCGGAGGGGGCTCACGCCCTCGCCGGGCGTTTTTTTTTGGCCTGAGGGGAAGAGGCATGAACACGAAGAGGGCCGGGCTCACGCTCGGCGCCGGGCTCGCAGCGCTGCTGTGGGCGACGGGAACCTGCGCCCAAACGACAGCCGCTCCGGAGCAGCCGGCGGCCACGGACACCGCTGCCGAACCGGTTGCTGAGCCCGCGCCGGAGCCGGCCGAACCGCCGCCTCCGCCCGCGCCGCCGCCGACGTTCAGCGACCAGGTCGCGGCCGGCAAGGTGATCCTGGAGGTCCGCGCCCGCTACGAAAGCGTCGACCAGGCCAACCTGGCCGACAAGGCCTCGGCTTTCACCGTCCGCACGCGTCTGGGCTGGGAGACCGCCGAGTTCCACGGTCTCAAGGGCCTGATCGAGTTCGAAGACGTCCGCCAGATCGGCGAGGAGCACTACGCGGTCAACGTGCCCGGCGCGACGACCGCCCCGCTGAACGGCGCCGACAAGGCCCGCTATCCGATCATCAACGATCCCGACGTCACCGAGCTGAACCGCGCCCAGGTGACCTGGACGCCCAGCGCGGCGCTGCAAGTCACCGCCGGCCGCCAGCGCATCCTGATCGACGACCAGCGCTTCGTCGGCGCGGTCGCCTGGCGCCAGGACGAACAGACCTTCGACGGCGTGCGCGCCGACTTCGCCCTGGGCCGCGTGAAGGGGACCTACGCCTACATCAACCACGTCAACCGGGTGCTGGGCGAGCTGAAGGACTGGGACAGCGACAGCCACCTGCTGAACGTCACCTGGTCGCCGGCCGAGGCGCTGCGCCTGCAAGGCTTCGTCTACGCGCTGGACTTCGGCAATTCGGCGATCAACTCGTCGATCACCAAGGGCGCCAAGGCCTCGGGCAAGACCTGGGTCGGGCTCTACCAGTTGGCCTACAACGCCACATTCGCCCGCCAGAGCGACTATCACGGCAACACGGCGGCCTATGACCTCGACTATGTCGGCGGCGACGTGGCCGGCACGTTCGACATCTACACCCTTAAGCTCTCCTACGAGTCGCTGGAAGGGAACGGCACGCGGGGCTTCACCACGCCGCTGGCCACCGCCCACGCCTTCAACGGCTGGTCGGACGCCTTCGTCACGGGGGGCGGCAACAAGGGCTTCGCCGACGGGCTGGAGGACCTGAACCTCAGCCTCAACGTCAAGCCGCGCTTCAAGCGGACCTGGTTCTTCAACAGCGACGTCGTGGTCCGCTACCACGACTTCAACGACCAGCGCACCGGCGCCGACCTGGGCAGCGAGTGGAACGTGCAGGTCACCGCGGCGATCACGCCCAAGCTCTCGGTGCAGCTGAAGTACGCCGACTTCACCCGCGAAACGACCGTGCCGGCCGGGACCCTGGCCCCGCCGGCCTCGCGGACCAAGGCCTGGTTCACCCTCGAATACAAGCTCTGAGACGGAACGCCGATCATGACCAAGACCGACAAGATCCTTTCGCAGGGCGCTTCCATGGGTGTTTCCCGGCGCACCGCCCTGATCGGGGCCGCCGCCACCATGGCCGCCGTCAAGGCCGCCTTCCCGGCCGGGGCCCACGCCGCCGGCGCGGGTCCGGAAACCGCCAAGGCGCGGCTGGGCTTCATCGCCCTGACCGACAGCTCGCCGGTGATCATCGCCAAGGAGCGCGGCTTCTTCGCCAAGCACGGCCTGCCCGACATCGAGGTGGTCAAGCAGGCCTCGTGGGCCGCCACCCGCGACAACCTGGTTCTGGGCTCGGGCGGCGGCGGCATCGACGGGGCGCACATCCTCTCGCCCATGCCGCTGCAGTTCAGCCTGGGCGTCCAGACCGGCGGCAAGCCGCTGCCGATGTACGTGCTGGCCAGGCTCAACACCAACGGCCAGGCGATCTCGGTCGGCAACGACCTGAAGGCCGTGAAGGTCGGGCTGCAGGCCGGCGGGGCCAAGGCCAAGTTCGCCCAGCTGAAGGCGGCCGGCAACATCGCCAAGATCGCCATGACCTTCCGGGGCGGCACCCACGACCTGTGGGTCCGCTACTGGCTGGCGGCGGCCGGCATCAATCCGGACATCGACGTCTCGACCATCGTCATCCCGCCGCCGCAGATGGTGGCCAACCTCAAGGCCGGCACCCAGGACGCCTTCTGCGTGGGCGAGCCGTGGAACGGCCAGACCGTCAACCAGAAGATCGGCTACACCGCCACGACCACCAGCGAGATCTGGATGAACCATCCGGAGAAGGCGCTGGGGATGCGGGCCGACTGGGTGGACAAGTATCCGCGCGCCGCCCAGGCCCTGACCGCCGCCGTGCTGGAAGCCCAGATGTGGTGCGACAAGCAGGCCAACAAGGCGGCCATGTGCTCGATCGTCTCGGGCCGGCAGTACATCAACGTGCCGATGGGCGACATCCTGCCCCGCCAGCAGGGCGTCATCGACTACGGCGACGGCCGCAAGGTCACCGGCTCGCCGCACGTCATGAAGTTCTGGGCCGACAACGCCAGCTTCCCGTTCAAGTCGCACGACCTGTGGTTCGTGACCGAGAACATCCGCTGGGGCGTGATCCCGCAGAACACCAACAAGCAGGCCCTGGTCAACAAGGTCAACCGCTCGGACATCTGGCGCGCGGCGGCCAAGGCCATCGGCCAGACCGGTCCCGCCGGCGACAGCCGCGGCCCCGAGAAGTTCTTCGACGGCAAGGTGTTCGATCCGGCCAATCCGGGCGCGTACCTCGCCAGCCAACCCATCAAGAAGCTCGCCTGAGAAAGGCCAGAGGGGAGGAAAGCTCATGACCTATCCCAAGCCCGTCTTCGCCGAGGCCGCGCCTGTCGCGGCCCCGGTGACGGCCCAAGGAGCG
>NZ_QHJY01000231.1 GCF_003185805.1 Caulobacter sp. D5 | reverse complement strand
ACGACGAGTGGTGCCTCTACCGCACGGGCCAGGGTCCGTATCCGGGCCTGTTCGCCCGGGGGAAGAAGAAAAAGGACGAGTGGTGATCCCAAGACCCTCCCCCTGAAGGGGGAGGTGGCCCGGAGGGCCGGAGGGGGAAGGTCCTTCCGATTTCGAGGTGGTCGCTGACCCTGCAGCCGCTTCCCTCTCCGTCGGCTTCGCCGACACCTCTCCCTTCAGGGAGAGGGATACAAAAAGGGCGGCCCTTTCAGGCCGCCCCTTCCGGTTTTCGGGAGATCCGAAACGCTTACCAGGTCTTGCTGACGCTCAGGTACACGCGGCGCTCGACTTCCAGGCCGGCGCTCTGGCGCTGGCGGTTGTCGCCGAGGTTCTGGCCGCTGAGCGCCACGGTCACGCCGTGGTCGAACGTGCGGGCCACCCGGCCGCCGAGGGCGGCGTAGGCGTCGATGTCCACCAGGTTCGGCGCGGCCGCGGCGCTGTAGAGCGCGTAGGCGCGGTGCTCGCCGACGAAGTGGGCGTAGCCGTCGACGGTCCAGGCGCCGCCGGTCCAGCCCAGCGAGACGTTGCCGCTGTTTTCCGGGGTGGTCTCGGCGTAGGCGGCCGTGCGGATCAGCGGCGAGAAGCCGGCGGTCGGCTCGTCGTCGACCTCGGTGTGGGTCCAGTCGGCGTTCCAGCGGAAGCCGCCCGTCAGCTGACCCGAGGCGGCCAGCTCGAAGCCGGTCATCTTGCTGTCGCCGATGTTGCGGTAGCTGAGCACCGGCAGGCTGACCAGGGTCGCCGCCACGTCGATCTGGGCCGAGGTCGGCTGGCCCTTCACGTCCTCGGTCTTCTGCACGAAGGCCTTGGCGCTGACTTCGGCCTTCAGAGCGGGCAGGGCGCGCTCGTAGGTCAGCTGGTAGTTGGTGATGATCGCCGGCTCGAGGGTCGGGTTGCCGGCGAGACCGATCGTGTACGGACCTACGGTGACGCGGGCCTGCAGGGCGCCCAGGTCGACCAGGGTCGGAACCTGCACGCCGCGGGCGGCGGTGGCCTTGAAGGTGTCGACGTCGGTGGCGCGCCAGACCAGGCCGAGGTTGTAGCTCGGCTCTTCGATCTTGCGGTCCCAGTAGCCGTTGCCCAGCGGCGGCGAGCCGGCCGGGAACGTCCCTTCGCGCGACAGGTCCAGGCTGTCGTAGCGGCCGGCGGCGGTGAAGGCGAGCTTGTCGGTGATCGCCCAGTTCCACATCGCCGAGGCCGACAGCACGTCATAGCTGACCTGCGCGCCGCCGATCGGGGCGGTGTTGACCTCGTTGTGGCGGTACTCGGCGCCGACGCGCAGGGTGTGCTTCGCGCCGATCTTGAACAGGTCCTGCACCGAAACGACGCGGATCTGGTTCTCGAAGCGGGCGTTCTGGCCGAGGATCAGGTGCTTGGCGGTCAGGTCATTCTGATAGGCCGACAGCTGCAGCTGGCCGAGCTTGGTCTCGGCGGTCAGGGCGCCCTTCACCGAGCTCGTCAGGTACTTGCTGGGCGAGTAGGCGTAGTTGGACAGCATGTCGCTGACCTGGACGTTCGAGTACGAACCCTCGACGCGCAGCTCGACCTTGTCGGTCAGCTGGGTGACGGTGTCGATGTTGGCGGTGACGCGCGACGGGTCGTTCAGCTGGCTCTTGGCCACGCCGACGGTGTTTTCGTACTCGTCCGACTTGGCCGCGCCGGCCGAGACGCGGGCGCTGAAGCGCTCGCCGACCTTGAACGACTTGGCGGCCGAGACTTCGCCGTAGCGGGCCGAGCCGGTGCGCAGGGTGATGTCGCCGGTGTCGTCGAACTTCGGGTTGACCGTGATGATGTTGACCACGCCGCCGACGGCGTTGAAGCCGAACAGGGCGCTGTTGGGGCCCTTCACGACTTCGATCTGGCGGATTTCCGACAGCTGCACGGGCAGGGTGGCCCAGGCGGTGTAGCCGTAGTGGTCGAGATAGACCTGGCGGCCGTTGATCAGCACCAGCAGGCGCGGCGACATGGCCTGGTTGTAGCCGCGGACGCTGACGTCCGAGGCGCCGGCGCCGCGGCTCTCGACGTCGAGGCCGGCCACGCGCGACAGGATGGTCGGCAGGTCGGTGGCGCCCGAGCGCTGGATGTCGGCGGCCGAGATGATGGTCATGTCCACCGGCGCTTCGGTCGAGCGCTGCGGGGCGCCGGTGGCGCTGGTGGTGACCGGTTCGTTGAACAGCTGCTCGAGCGAGCCGTAGTCGATGGATTGCGCGTGAGCGGCCGAGGCGGCGGCGACGAGGAGGCCCGCGGAAACGCCGGCCAGGAGAGTCTTTTTCATGGGATTATGTCTCTTCAGCTGGCCGGGATCAGACTTCGCGGATCATCATGCGGAAGGCGGACTTGAAGACCGCGCCGACGGCCGCGGCGGCCGAACGGTTGACGATGATCTCGACCTTGGGGTCGGCCGACACGCTCATCACGCACGCGCCGCTGGCGGCGCAGGAGGCGTCCGAGCCGATGGTGATGATCTTCTTGGCCTTGGCGGCCGCGCCGACATTGACGCCGGTGGTGACGTAGAGAGCGGCCACGCCGCTGACGCCCGAGACGGCGCCGGCTTCGACCGGCTTGGCCGTCAGGGTCAGGGCGCCGGCGTTCATGCCGCCGCCGATGGCGGCCATGACGGCGTTCTTCTCGGCGACCGAGGCCGGCTTGGACGGATCGAACACCACGCCCAGCACTTGCTTGCCGGTGGGGCCGTTCTCGAGGAAGGTCAGCGCGCGGCCAGCGATCTGGAGGTCCTTGGCGGCGTCGGCGTGAGCGCTCAGAGGCGCGATGGTGAGGAGCGCCGCGGCCAGCGCCGCTGCGGGTTTCGTCTTCGACATTCTGTTGAAATCCCCTGCCCTTTGTTGGGCTTATGAGCGGGGTGATCGCGCGCCGGACGTAAAGAAGAGGTAACGTCGCCTAAATCACGACGTTATCCGACTAACCAGGAATGTCCGGTAGTCGACCAATGAACAACTTTAGATCGGCATTTCCCTATAGGGCAGGTGGGGTCCCCCACCTGCTTTTGCGTCATCTTGAGTTGTGTTCGGACAGAATGTCGCAGGGATGGTTTATTTTCAGATCGACAGGCGCTCGGCGGCGACTCCGGCGGCGCGCAGGGCGGCCAGGCGGGCGAAGGCCAGGGTCAGGGCCTTGCGCCGTGCCGGCGCCAGGGGCGTGACCGGGGCGGCCCGCACCACGGCCCCGCCGAAGCCGTCGGCGACGATCAGGCCCGGCTCCTCGGGCAGGATCCCGTCGGGAAAATGCGGGGCGACGGCGAAGTGGAAGGCGTCGCAATAGGGCGCGTACTCGCCCCACTTGCGGTCGACGCGATAGTCTTCCAGTCCGGACTTCACCTCGACGATGACGATGTCGCCCTTGGGCCCCAGCGCCATCAGGTCGGCCCGCCGGCCGTTGGGCAGGGTCACCTCGGCCAGGGGCGCGTAGCCCAGGTCGACCAGCAGCCGCGCGGCCCCGCGGGTGACGGCCAGGGTGGTCTCCGGCCGGGACATGTCCGAGCGCGAGAGGGCGATGTCGACGACGACGTCCATGGAGCCAGAGTGTTCCCTTTTCGTTCGAGTTGCAAGCGTGGCCGCAAGCGTCACCATGGCCGCGCCGCGAGGGGGCGGCGCGTGGAGTACGTCATGCTTTCGATCTTCCTGAACCTTCTGCCGATCCTGCTGCTGGTCGGCGTCTGGATCGTCTTCGCCATCATTCTTCGCAAGGGCAGCCCCGTGCAGAGGAAGGCGATCGCCACGCAGGACGAAGCGCTCGAGGAGGCGCGCCGAACCCGTATCGCGGTCGAGCGCATCGCTGAACTGCTCGAAGCCCGTCAGGCCGAGCGCGTCGGCTAGCTAGTCCACCAGCACCGGCGTGGGCGCGGTCGCGGGCCCACGCGTGCGCCAGGCCTCCATCTCGGCGAGCAGGGCCTTGGTCCCGAGCGTCAGGGTCCTGGGCAGGACGCCGTCGACGCCCGGGCCGCGACCGAAATTGCCCACGGGCGCGTGCTGTTGCGGCTTTTCGCGCAGGCGCCAGGCGACCATCGTCCCGCCCTTGGGCAGCTTCCAGGCGAAGAACGCCTCCACCTCGCCCCACGCCACCTTCCTGCCGGGCTTCAGCCCGCCCTCGACCTGGAAGCCGTCGGCGTCGAGCACCAGTCGCTGGGGCTTGAGCAGCTGCACCAGGAAGGCCGCGGCGCAGAAGCCGAAGAACAGGATGCACAGCCAGGGCATCAGGCGCTCGTCGTCCTTGGCCTTGTCGATCAGCCAGGCGCCCAGCGCCACGAAGGCCAGGCTGCCGGCCAGGCCCAGCACCAGCTTCCACCGCGCGCTCTCGATGACTTTCCGTTCCATGGACGCCCCCGTCGATGACGGGAGCGAACCTGCCACGACCGGCGGGCGAGCGCCACCGGGGGCGTCCGCCCTAGCCCGGCGCGTGCCTGGTTACCCGCAGGCGCGAGACGTCGTAGCCCAGGGCCTTGGCGCGGTCGGTCAGTTCCTGGGTCAGGGCCGGGGTCGGCTTGTCGCGGGTCAGGAGCCAGAGATAGCGGCCCGAGCCCTCGCCGACGATCGACCAGCTGTAGTCGTCGGCGTGGTCGAGCACCCAGTAGTCGCCGACGAAGAACGGGCCGAAGAACGACACCTTCAGCTTCGCGCCGGTCACCTTGTCGGCCAGCTTGGCCTTGCCCAGAGAGATCTTCTCCACGCCCTCCGGCCCGCCCTGGCGGCAGGTGTTGCGCACCTCCACCAGGCCGTCGGGGCGCAGGGCGTATTCGGCGGTGACGCCGTCGCAGCCCTTCTCGAAGCGGAAGTCGTAGCGGGCGGCTTCGTACCAGAGGCCCAGATAGCGCTTGAGTTCGACGCTCTTGGCCGGCTGCGGCGGGCTGGGATTGCCGGTCGGGCGGGCGGCGCAGGCGAAGGCCGCGCCCAGGGCCAGCAGGACGGCGCCGGCGACCGCCGGAGAGACGCGCCGCATGCTCAGGCTTCCGGCTGCTGCGGGAAGACCAGCTTGGCGTAGCCCAGCGCCTTGACCCGGGCCAGGGCCGCCTCCTTGGCCGCCTCGTCCATCACCGGCTTGCGCGACAGCAGCCAGACGAAGTTGCCGCCCGGCGTGGCCATGATCGCCCAGGACTCGTCGTCGGCCCGGTCGAGCACCCAGTATTCCTGCTTCTTCATGCCGCCCAGGAAGCTCATCGAGAACTTGGCGTTCTCGGATCCGGCGACGATCTTGCCGGTGGTGTTGAAGGTGCGGGCCTTGCCGCCGGCGCTGTCGCGGCGACAGACCTGGCGCACCGAGAAGCTGTCGGCGGTCCTGGCCGTGAACTCGGTGGTCGGGGCCTCGCAGTTGCGCTGGCCCGAATTGGGGGTGCGGGCGATCTCGTACCACTTGCCCGTATAGAAGGCCGCCGCCACCGGCTTGGACGGCGGCTGCGCGCCAGCCAGCGCCAGGGCCGGGCCCATGGTGGTGAGGACGGTGACGACCGCCGCGATGGTGATCAGGCCTGCTCGCATTCCGACACCTTGCTGCTCGCCCACCTTGCTGCTTACCAGGGAAGGCGGGCTTTTCGCCCTGCTCAAGTTCATCCCTCGAACGGAAGCAAACGCAAGGCGGCGCAGGGGTGTTCCCCTACGCGAAAACCCTCTCTCTTTGAGAGAGGGAGGGGCCCACGCCGAAGGCGTGGGAGGGTGAGAGGTGACAAACTGTCCGATCTCGTCCCCTCTTCGTCATCCCGGAAAGCCCGAAGGGCTTATCCGGGACCCAGGGGGACCGGGCTCGGCGGTCGTGTTCACCGCCTCCAAGGTCGCCAGCGCACTGCGGCGGCTCCTGGGTCCCGGCTCTAAGCTTCGCTTCGGCCGGGATGACGACGGGAAAGGAGCTGGGGCGGAGGTTTACCGGCCGGCGGTGAAACCTCTCACCCTCCCACCGCTTGCGCGGCGGACCCCTCCCTCTCTCGAAGAGAGAGGGATTGCCAATTACTCCGCCGCGATGGTCACCGGGGCGACGCGGTCCTTGAAGTTGATGGCCTGCAGGTGGCGGATGCCTTCCTCGGCGATGTCGTCGCCGACCATCCGGTCGCCCTCGGCCCGCAGTTCGTCGAGGTCGACGTACATGGCGTAGAAGGCCTTGGTGCGGTCGGTGATGATGCCGGCGTTGAGCAGGGTCTTGACCAGCACCCGGAAGATGTTGGTCTGCTCCTTCATGTTCTCCCGACGCAGGTCGTCGGTCATGATCTTCCCGTACTCCTCGACCACCTTGTCGGGATCCAGGCCGAACTCGCGGTAGAGATCCAGCTGCTGGTGCGGCGAGACGAGGTTGAACAGCAGGGTCTGGAAGCAGTGGGCCGCCCAGTCCTCGATGATCGCGTGCTCCTCGGGCGTCAGCTTGGGCACCGTGCGGTCGGCCCAGATCTTCCCGAACTTGTGGTGGAAGGCCTCGTCGGTCATCACCAGCTGCAGCAGCTTCTTGCCGAGCGGATCGTGGATTTCCTTGAAGAAGGTGGCGAAGGCGCCCATGGCCAGGCCCTCGACCAGCATCTGCATGCCGATGATCTTCTTGTAGACCTCGGGGGCGGCGATGATCTCGACCAGCAGGGTCTTCAGCGCCGGGCCGCACTCGACCGGCTTGCCCCAGCGGGCCTTGATGTACTTGGCGAAGGCGGTGACGTGGCGCGCCTCTTCGCGGGTCTGGTTGGCGGCGTATTCCTGCGCGCCCTGGTCCTTGAGCACGTGGCACAGGCTGGCCGACAGGTTCAGCGCGCCCTGCTCGCCGTGCAGGATCGACGAGAAGCTGCGCAGCACCGACTGGTTGATGAAGCGGGTGCGCTGCTTGGGATCCGACAGGTGATTGGAGACGTAGTCGGTCGACAGGGCGATGACGAGTTCCTCGGGAACCAGCGGCTGGTTCTCCATGTCGAACGGCTCGTCGAAATCGATATAGGCCTTGTCGAGCGGGTCCCAGAAGTGGTCGTGAGTGGCCGAGATGATCTTGTCGAAAGCGGTCGAGCGGTTGTTGTACCGGTCGAGCTCGAGCATGGACTCGAAGTCGTCGGGCGCCACGGCGTCGTACATGGCGTCCTTGGTGATGTTCTTGTCCGTCACGGTCGGCTCCTCTCCTGTGGGCGCGGCGGGGGCCCGTCTGGCGCGGGTCTCTCGTCGAGTGAACACTGTCCACTCAAACTTCCGGTACGGTCAAATTAAAAATGACGACGGCGTCACCTTCGTCGCAGTCGCTTGAAGCAGAAAGAGAAACGTCGCCATGGGGCTCAACGTCTTTGTCCTTACCGGAGCCGGGGTTTCCGCCGAGAGCGGGCTGGGCACCTTCCGCGACGAGGGCGGGGTGTGGACCCAGTACGACCTTTCGGAAGTGGCCACGCCGCAGGGCTTCGCCCGCGATCCGGCCAAGGTGCGGGCCTTCTACGACGCCCGTCGCCAGAACCTGGCCGGGGCGGCGCCCAACCCGGCGCACTTCGCCCTGGCGCGGCTTCAGACCGAGCTGGCGGCGCGGGGCGGGCGGCTCTTCCTGTGCACCCAGAACGTCGACGACCTGCACGAGAAGGCCGGTTCGACCGACGTGGTCCACATGCACGGCGAACTGGCCGTCACCCGCTGCCACGCCTGCGAGGCGACACGGCCCGATCCTGGCCCGCTCGACGCGGCGGCGGTCTGCGAAGCCTGCGGCGAGGTCGGCATGGCGCGGCCGCACGTGGTCTGGTTCGGCGAGACGCCGCTGTTCATGAACGAGATCTTCGACGCCCTGGAGGAGGCCGACCTCTTCGTCGCCATCGGCACCTCGGGCTCGGTCTATCCGGCCGCCGGCTTCGTGGGCGAGGCGCGGCGGATGGGGATCCGCACCTGCGAGATCAATCTCGAACCCTCCGACAACGCCCGCGCCTTCGACGAGCGGCTCTATGGTCCCGCCGGCGAGGTGGTGCCGCGCTGGGTGGAGAGCGTGCTGGCCTAGCTAAGCCAGGCGCGGCCGGAACTGCTCCATCAGCGCCTCGGCCTCGTCGGCGTCGTCCTCGTAGACGCTGTCGGACGACAGCACCTTGGCCAGGCACCTCACGGCCGCCTCGACCGAGCGCCGCACGCCGATGCCTTGCAGGTAGCACTTGGCCAGTTGCAGGCAGGCGGAGTCGTCGCCCGCCGCCGCCCCGCGCGCAAACCAGCGGACCATGGCGCGGTGGTCGCCGCGCTCGCGATAGAGGATGGCGATGTTGTTGGCCGCGACCGTGCAGCGGGCCTGCCGCCAGGCCCGCTGATAGAGCCGCATGGCCTCGTCCTTGTCGGGCGGGGCGCCCAGGCCCGTGTCGTGCATATAGGCCAGGTTGGTCAGGCCGGTGATGTCGCCCAGGTCGGCGCAGCGGGCGTAGCCCTCTCGGGCGCGGGCGTAGTCGCCGGCCTGCTCGGCTTCGCAGGCGATGTGCAACAGGGCTTCGGTCTCGATCATCACCCAAGCTATGGCACAGGCGCGGCGGCGCGGCCTAGTCCTTCGCCGCCGGTTGCGGGATCAGTTCCAGGAAGTTGCGCACCAGAGGCGAGGCGTCGCCGGCCCGGGTGGCCAGCGCCAGGGGCACGCGCGGCGTCGCCCCGTCGAGCGGGCGATAGACCACTCCGCGCACGGCCAGCTGGGCGATCGAGCCGGGGATCATGGCCACGCCCAGGCCGGCGGCGACCAGGTTGATCATCGCCACGATGTGCGGCGTCTCCTGAGCGATGACGGGCTCGAAGCCCTCCTGCGCGCAGGCCTGCCGGATCAGCCCCAGGAAGGTGCGCCCGATCCCCTGCGAGAAGATCACGAACGGCTCGCCGCGCAGCTCCGCCACCGGCGCCCGGGCCTGGGTCGCCAGGCGATGGCCGGCCGGCAGGGCCAGCACCAGCGGCTCCTCGCCCAGCGGCAGCAGGTCCAGACCCTCGGCCGCGACATTGCCCGGCCGCACGAAGGCCGCGTCCAGCTCCGAGCGCCGCAGCCGCTCGGCCAGGCGGGCCGAATGGCTTTCCTCGACGATCAGGCTGGCGTCCGGATACTTCCAGTGGAAGACGGCGAAGGCCTCGGTCACCGCCGGGTGGAAATTGGCCGACGAGGTGAAGCCCACCCGCAGCGCGCCCACGTGGCCGCCGCCGGCCCGGCGGGCGGCCTGCAAGGCGCGGTCGGCCTGTTCGAGGATCTGGCGGGCCTCGGCCAGGAAGACGCGGCCGGCCTCGGTCAGTTCGGCCCCGTGCGGGCGGCGCAGGAACAGCGGATAGCCGATCTCGGCCTCGAGGTCGCGGATCTGCTGGCTCAGCGGCGGCTGGCCGATGCCCAGGCGCGCGGCCGCCCGCGTGAAGTTCAACTCCTCCGCAAGGGCGACGAAATAGCGGACGTGGCGCAGTTCCATGGACGGGACGGGGACTCGAAAAGCGGGTTCAGGCTGGTGGAAACTTGCCCGGAGGCGCCGGCCGGCTGGCCTTCCACAGCGTGACGGCCAGGGCCGCCAGCGCCGCGGGAACCAGGGCGACCAGCCATACCAGCACCACGGCCGTCAGTTGCAAGACCGACAGCAGGACCACGAAGGTCTTGTTCTCCGGCCTGCCGACCTTGGCGCGAGGGGTGAACACGGGACGCAATCTCTCGCAACGCGGCTGACCGCCACGCGTCCACGTCGTGGAGCGTCGGGCGGCCAGTCGTCAGCGGTGTTGCATCAACCTCCGACGAATCTGCGGAAAGTATTGCGCAGAATCCGTGATATTCAATCGCAAACTCTCGTGACGGGGGATATTGTGCTTTTACGCACCGATCATTGAGCGAAACCGGGCGATAATCGCCATTTTATCCTCAGGTATTGCTCAGAACTCTTGGGCGATTGCTTTTAGCTATCGCCGTTAGGCCTCCAGGCTGGCCAGCACCTTCGGATCGCGCCGGGCCAGGTCGATCAGGCGCTCGACCAGCGCCTCGCGGCTGTCCAGGGCCAGGCCGTCGCGCAGGCGGGCCATGCGGTCGCGCACCGCTTGCAGTCCGGGCTCGTCCAGGCCGTTGGCGGCGACCACCACGGCCGCCTGGTGCTTGCAGGCGCCGAACTTCTCGAAGCCCGGGCAGTCGCAGCGGCCTTCGCCGGCGGGGCTGCGCAGCTCGACCACATAGAGGTCGCCGGCGCTGCCGGTGACGTGGGCGGTCACCGCGTCGTCCTCGATCGCCACCAGGTCGACGTCGCCCTTCTCGGCGATGGCGACGCCGCTTTCGAACCAGCGCTCGTCCATGCGCTCGCGCCAGGTCTCAGTATCGAAAAGGCTCATGCCTCGTCCTCGATGCGGTGGATGTCGTCGTCCGACAGCCCGAAATGGTGGCCGATCTCGTGGACCAGCACGTGCTCGACCAGTTCGCCCAGGGTGACGTCGCCGCGTTCGGTCCATTCGTCCAGGATCGGGCGGCGATAGAGGAACACCATCGACGGGTTGGGCAGGGTGTCCAGCACCGAGCGGCGCGACAGGTCCACGCCCTGGTAGAGGCCGGTCAGCTCGAACGGATCCTCGATGCCGAGACTGGCCAGCACGTCGTCGGTGGCGAAGTCGTCGATGCGGAAGACGACGTCGCCGGTCAGGCGGCGGAAGTCCTCGGGCAGGGCGTCGAAGGCGGCCTTGGCCAGGGCGGCGAAGTCGTCCAGCGAGGGGGCGAGGCGGTCGGTCCAGGTCATGGACTCCAAATAGCGTCATTCGTCCTGTGGGGAAGGGCTGATCGCGCTCTCGCCGCGCGCGGTCTAAGCTGCCAAATCTGATTCGACCTTTCCGCCTTGTTGGGGCCTAGCGACACGCCGGATGACATCGCTTGATCTGATCCTGGCCGCGGCGGCCGGCGCGGTCTGCCTGGCGATCTGCGCCACCCTGTGGGCCCTGGCCCAGCGGCGCGCCTTCGACGCCCGCATGGCCGCCATGCTGCGCCGCCTGCAGGAGCTGGAGAGCGGCTCGCTCGCCACCCAGGCCTCGTCCGAGGCCTTCGACAACGCCCTGGTCGCGGTCGAGGACGGGTCCGCCCGCCTGGTCTCCGGCGAGGACAGCCTGGCCGCCTGCGCCCAGGTGCTGGACGTCGCGGCGACTCCCGATGCGGTGGTCCAGGCCCTGACCGCCGGCGATCCCGACCACGCCGCCCGCCTCAAG
>NZ_QHJY01000230.1 GCF_003185805.1 Caulobacter sp. D5 | reverse complement strand
AGACCCCGATCGCGCCGGTCGCGGTCGAGGACGTCGCGCCGCTGGTGCTCGAGCCGCCAGTGATCCTGGGTCCGCCCGCCGACGTCTGGGTCGAGCTGCCCGAGGCCGCCGAAGCCGCTCCGGCCAAGAAGCCGCGCCGTTCGCGCAGCCGTGGCCGCAAGGGCGCCGCCGAGACTGAAGCCGCGGAAACCGTGGAAGCGGTGATCGCCGAAGCCGCGTCCGAGGCTCCCGCCGAGGCCCTGGCCGAAGTCGTCGCCGAGACCGCGCCGCTCGTCGCCGCCGATGTCGAGATCGCCCCGGAGCCGGCTCCTGAGCCCGTCGCGCCGGAGCCGGTGGTCGAAGCCGTCGCCGAACCGGTCGTCGAGGCGGCTCCCGTCGCCCCCGCTCCCGTCGCCGCCGAACCGGAACCCGCGCCGGTCTCGTCCGAGCCGGATCCGAACGAGATCACCGCTCCTCCCGCCGCGCCCAAGCGCGGCTGGTGGCGCCGCGGCTGATCCAGCAACAAAGGACCGCGGCGGCGCCATGGCGTCGCCGCGGTTCGCGCCTATATCCCCTCCTAGACAAGCCTCGCTCTGAACAAGCCTAGCCTTTGCGATTCCCACTTGAAGCGCGCTAGTCTGCCCGACGGCGCGGGGGCGCGACCAGGAGACCATCGATGACGTCCCGCAAGAGGGCGGTCGGCAAGACCTTCGGGGCCGGCCTCTCGGCCCTGGCGCTTCTGACCGCCGTCATGGCCCCGATCAGCGCGGCCCGCGCCCAGGACGGCGGCATCTCACTGATCCGCGACACCGAGATCGAAGAGATCCTGCATCGCGACGCCGACCCGATCTATGCGGCGGCGGGCCTGGATCCCAAGACCGTGCGCATCCTGCTGGTCGGCGACAAGGAACTGAACGCCTTCGCCACCCAGGGCCTGATGATGGGCCTCAACACCGGCCTGATCCTGCAGACTGAGACGCCCAACCAGCTGAAGGGCGTCATCGCCCACGAAAGCGGCCACCTCGCCGGCGCCCACCCGCTGCGCTCCGACGAGATGATGAAGGCCGGCCTCAAGCCGATGATCCTGACGATGGGTCTGGGCGTCCTGGCCGCCCTGGCCGGCGCGCCCGACGCCGGCGCGGTGCTGTTCGGCAACGCCAGCTATTTCGGCACGCTCGGCGCCCTGGGCTACAGCCGCGAGCAGGAATCCCGCGCCGACCAGGCCGGCGCCAACTTCCTGGAAGCCACCGGCCAATCGGGCCGCGGCCTCGTCGAGTTCTTCGACAACTTCCGCTACCAGGAGGTCTTCGACCAGTCGCGGCGCTTTGCGTATTTCCGCAGCCACCCGCTGTCGTCCGACCGCATCGAGGCCCTGCGGGCCAAGGTCGAGCGCCTGCCGCACTACGACGCCGTCGACAGCCCCGACGAGCTGGCCGAGCACGAGATCATGAAGGCCAAGCTGGAGGGGTTCATCAACCCGCAGACGGCCCTCATCAAGTATCGCGAAAGCGACCGCGGCTTCCCCGCCCGCTACGCCCGCGCCATCGCCTACTACCAGATGAAGGAGCCCGACCGGGCCCTGCGCATCCTCGACGACCTGATCGGCGAGAACGAGAAGAACCCCTATCTCTGGGAGCTCAAGGGCCAGATCCTGTTCGAGTTCAACCGCGTGGCCCTGGCCGAGGAGCCGCAGCGCCGCTCCGTCGCCCTCAAGCCCGACGCGGCCCTGCTGCGCATCAATCTGGGCCAGACCCTGATCGGCCTCGACGATCCCAAGAAGGTCGAGGAAGGCGTCGGCGAGCTGAAGCGCGCCCTGGTCAACGAGAGCGACAACGCCGTGGCCTGGCGCCTGCTGGCCCAGGCCTACGACAAGCAGGGCAAGGACGGCGACGCGCGCCTGGCCACCGCCGAGCAGTACTTCAACCTGGGCGCCGTCCGCGAGGCCCGGGTGTTCGCCATGCGCGCCCGCGAACTGCTCAAGAAGGACACCCCCGAGTGGCGGCGCGCCACCGACATCGTGCTGGCCTCCAAGCCCAGCGACCAGGACCTCAAGGCGCTCGCCAAAGAGGGCCTGTTCGGCCGTTGACCTCCCGCATAGAGACCTGAATGCCCCTTCGCCGTCCCCTCGCCTTCGCCGCCGCCGGCCTCGTCCTGTCGATCGGCATGGCCGCCTGCAGCCAGCCCCAGACCGCCGGCAAGGCCGACACGCCCAAGGTCGACGAGGCCTTCGGCAAGAAGGTCCGCGCCTATCTGCTGGAGCACCCGGAGATCCTGCTGGAAGTCAGCGCCAAGCTGCAGGAAAAGCAGCTGGCCGAGGCCTCGGCCAAGTCGCAGGGCGCCATCGCCAAGCACCGCCAGGCCATCGAGCGCGACCCGCGCGACTTCGTCGCCAACCCGAACGGGACGATCACCGTCACCGAGTTCTTCGACTACAAGTGCGGCTACTGCAAGCTGGCCGCCCCGCAGATCCTCGAGATCATCGAGAAGAACCCCGACGTCCGCTTCGTCTTCAAGGAATTCGTGATCTTCGGCCACACCTCCGAGGTCGCCGCCCGCATGGCGATCGGCGCCCAGGACCAGGGCAAGACCCTGGCCGTCTACAAGGCGATGATGGAGGAGAAGAGCCTCGACGACGCCGCCGTCGATCGCCTGGCCAAGGCCGCCGGCGTCGACGTCGCCAAGGCCCGCGCCGCCGGCCAGAGCGCTTCCGTCACCCAGCAGCTGCAGGACATCCAGGGCCTGGCCCAGACCCTGGCCATCGAAGGCACCCCGGCCTTCATCGTCGGCGACAAGATGATCCCGGGCGCCGACATGAACGCCCTGAAGCTGGCCATCGAGGAAGCCCGCCTGGCGGCCAAGAAGAAGGGCTGACGCGGAGCGCGACCGGGCGGCAGGAGTCGCCCGGCGGTCGAAACGGCGCGGCAAGCTTTGCCGCTCTGGCCAGGCCTTGCCGCGACACGTCGCCGCAACCTTTTGAAATCTTTGGTAACCGCCGTGCGAGCCCCGCTTGCACGGCGTTTGCTTTGCATCTCCCGCCAGATCTTCGGCGGGAGTTCCCATGCTTGTTTCCGGTTCCAGTTCCTGGTCGATCCTGTCGACCGCGGCCGCCGATCGCGTCAACGGCGCGACCGCCCAGTTCGCCCCCGCCACGTCCGGCCTCGGCGGAAGCTCGGCCAAGCAGGAGCTCTACGACTACGCGTCCAAGTCGCCGGCCGAGAAGATGCGCGCAGCCATCCTCGACAAGTTGGGCCTCACCGAAGAGCAGGTGGCCGCGATGGACCCCAAGGAGCGCCAGAAGGTCGAGGACCAGATCAAGCAGATGATCAAGGACGAGGTCACCCAGCAGGCCGAGGAAAAGAAGGGCGTGCTGATCGACGTCAAGGCCTGAGGCCCAAGATCCTCCCCCTCTGGGGGAGGTGGCCTGAAGGGCCGGAGGGGGGGGCCGTTCTCAGCCGCCCTGACATTTCTCGCTAATTCAACGTCATCCCGGAAAGCCCGCAGGGCTTATCCGGGACCCAGGGGCCGGCGCAGTGCGGCTGCTCCTGGGTCCCGGCTCTCCGCTTCGCTGCGGCCGGGATGACGACTTCAGGGGCTTTGCACGCCCCTTAAATCAGCCCCGCCAGCGGCGAGCTCGGATCGGCATAGAGCCGCTTCTGCATCCGCCCGGCCAGATAGGCCTCACGCCCGGCGATCACCGCGTGCTTCATGGCCTTGGCCATGCGGATCGGGTCCTTGGCCTCGGCGATGGCGGTGTTCATCAGGATGGCGTCGCAGCCCAGCTCCATGCCGATCGCCGCGTCCGAAGCCGTGCCGACGCCGGCGTCGACCAGCACTGGCACCTTGGCGTTCTCGATGATGATCCGCAGGTTGACGCGGTTCTGGATGCCCAGGCCCGAGCCGATCGGCGCCCCCAGCGGCATGATCGCCACCGCGCCGGCCTCTTCCAGCTTGCGGGCGTAGACCGGATCATCCGAGCAGTAGACCATCACCTGGAAGCCGTCGGCGACCAGCAGCTTCAGCGAGCGCAGGGTCTCTTCCATGTCCGGGAACAGGGTCTTGGGGTCGGAAAGGACCTCCAGCTTGACCAGGTCCCAGCCGCCGGCCTCGCGGGCCAGGCGCAGGGTGCGCACGGCGTCCTCACCGGTGAAGCAGCCCGCCGTGTTCGGAAGATAGGTGAACTCGGTCGGCTTGACGTAGTCGACCAGCAGCGGCTGGCTCGGATCGGTCAGGTTCACGCGGCGCACCGCCACGGTGACGATCTCGGCCCCGGCCGCGCGGGCGGCGGCGGCGTTGGTCGCATAGTCCTTGTACTTGCCGGTGCCCACGATCAGGCGCGAGCGGAAGGTGCGGCCGGCGACGGTCCAGGTCTCGTCGGCGTCGACGGTCTGGACGGCGGATTCGGGGGAGACGTGCGCGTTCATCCGGCCGGTTTACGCCTGGGCAGGCTGGGATTCAAATCCGTAGAGGCCCGCGGGTGATCGGCTGTCGGGATTGCCTGGCTTCCACCGGCCTTGGCCACCCCTCCTCCGTAAAATCCCCACGAAAGCGGGGATCCAGGCTTTTTCTGAAATGCGCCGCGCCAAAAAAGCCCTTCCCCCTTGATGGGGGAAGGGTTGGGATGGGGG
>NZ_QHJY01000229.1 GCF_003185805.1 Caulobacter sp. D5 | reverse complement strand
GAAACGCGAGGCGCTCGACGATAAAACACCTGGGTCCCCGCTTTCGCGGGGATTTTACGGATTGGGGCGATCAGGAACTCACTTCCCCCTCCGGCCCTCCGGGCCACCTCCCCCTTCAGGGGGAGGATCCTAAGGCAGCCACCGCGTCGGCAGGTCGTGGGGATCAAGCGTCTCACCCCTCGGCAACCACGGCACAGCCGCGAACAGCAGCAGGAGCAGGAAGGCCATGCGGGCGGCGACGTCGATGGCCATGCCGCGCATCGAGGACGACACGGCCAGCAGCAGCAGGGCGATCGTGCCGATCGCCAGCAGGCCGGCCACCAGGGTCACGGCGTCGGCCAGCTTGAAGCCGGCGGTCTCGAAGCGGGCGCGGGGCGCAAGGTCGGCGCCGACGGCGGCCAGCGCGCGGGCCAGCAGCGAAAAGCTCTCCAGCCGGTCGTCGAAGCGGCCGGGACCGCGCCAGCTCTGCGAGGCGATCGCCACCCGGCGACGGCCGAAGCTCAGCATCAGGGCGCGCTGACGACCGCCGCCGCGCGGCATGGCCAGGCGGTAGCGGGTCAGGTCTTGCAGGTCGAAGCGGCGTTCGCGGCCGCCGCGCCGTTCCACCAGCGTCCCGCCCTCCAGGCTCCAGGCCGTCTCGGGCTGGAACGGGGCGAGGCGCGCCTTGTGCCCCAACACACTGGAGGAGTGGTCGCTCACCCCCGGACGGCGGTGATCTCGACGCCGGCGGCGGCGGCGTGCGGGGCCAGGGCCAGGGGCTTTTCCACCCGCACCCGGGCGCGGGTGACGCGATGGTCGTCGAAACAGGCCTGGGCCAGGCGCTCGGCGAAGGTCTCGACCAGGTCGATATGGCCGGCGGCGGCGATGTCCTGGGCGGCGTTGCGGATGGTCTCGTAGTTCACGGTGTCGCCCAGCTGCTCGCAGTGCACGGCGGCGACGTCGAGCTCGACGTCGATGACCAGCGGCTGCACGCGGCCGTGCTCGTGGTCGTAAACGCCGATCTCGGCCTCGACCTTGAGGCCGCGCACGAAGACCTTGGTCACGATCACCTTGACGATCGGGGCGGCGGCGGGAGCCGAGAACGGCTTGTCGGAGAGGGGGGAGACGGACACGGCGGAGGCTTTCAGGAACCGAGGACGTCGGGCGTGCGCCAGGCCAGGTGCTGGCCGCCGTCGACCGCGATCATCTGGCCCGTGACCGACGGCGCGTCAATGAGATAGCGCATGGCGGCGGCCAGTTCGGCCGGATCGACGGCCGCGCCCAGGGGGGTGGCGGCGGCCTCGGCCTCGAACTCGCCGGGGGCCTGGTGCACCGAGGCCAGCACCGGTCCGGGGCCGATCGCATTGACCCGCACGGCCGGCGCCAGGGCCTGGGCCAGGGTCTGGGTCGCCCACCAGAGACCGGCCTTGGAGACGGTGTAGCTGAAGAACTGCGGGTTGGGCTTCAGCACCCGCTGGTCGACCAGATTGACCACCAGGCCCTTGGTTTCCGCCGGCAAGGCGGCGGCGAAGGCCTGGGCCAGCAGCACCGGGGCGCGCAGGTTGGCGTCCATGTGCCGGTCCCAGCTGTCGGCGGTCACCGCGCCGATGCGGTCGTCCTCGAAGGTCGAGGCGGAATTGACCAGCAGGGTCAGCGGGCCGACCGCCCCAGCGGCCGCCCCGACCAGGGCCGCGCCGATCCCGGGATCGGAAAGCTCGCCCTGCACGGCGACGGCCCGGCGGCCCAGGGCGGCGATCTCGGCCACGACCACCTCGGCCTCGTCCCGCGCGGAGCGGTAGTGCACCGCCACGTCATATCCCGCCCTGGCCGCCTCCAGCGCCAGCACCCGCCCGATCCGTCGGCCCGCGCCGGTGACCAGCGCGCCGCCGCGGGGAGATGGGGGGGAGGAGGTGGCGGTGGGCATGCGGGGTCCTGGAAGCGTTGGGCGGGCACTTTGATAGCGCCCACGGCCTGCGTTTGCGACGCTCTTATCCGCCGCAGGCACTATGGATTAATTGTAACTACAACAATTTGACTCCGCGATTTTTTGTAGCTACAAATTAGATATCCCAGGACGCCCCCTGGGCCAGGAAGGACCCCACCATGCCGCGCAACCGCACTCCCAGCCCTCCGGGCTGTAGGTCACGCCATTTGGATCATCGAAATGGAACTGGAATGGGATGAGACGAAGCGCTCGCAGACCCTGACCCATCGTGGGCTGGATTTTTCCGATGCGAGCGTCGTCTTCGAAGGTCGGCAACTGACCCTAGAGGACGATCGAGTTGAGTATGGAGAGACCCGCTACCAGACGATCGGCCGCCTCGACGGCCGCATGGTCATGGTGGTTTGGACACCACGAGGTCAGGCACGACGCATCATCTCGATGAGAGAGTGCAATGACAGGGAACAACGACGATACGCGCCCCATCTGGACGGATCCGGATGACGCGCCCGAATGGTCCGACGAGCAGCTCGACCGGGCCGAACTGAAAGACGGCGACCGTCTGCTGCGCCCCGCTTCCGGGACGCTGACCAGGCGCGGCCGCCCCAGGCTGGACGCTCCGAAGAAGCAGGTGACGCTGCGCCTGGATCAGGACGTCATCGACAAGCTTCGCGAAGACGGCCCCGGCTGGCAGAGCCGAGCCAATGACCTGCTGAGGAAGGCGGTCGGCGTCTGAGCCGACCGCTACCCACCTACTTCTCCACCGCCAGCGGCCGCACCTTCTCGACCAGGGCGACCAGGAACTTGCCGGGCTCCTCGTGCGGCGGCAGGTGGGCGGAGTTTTCGAACCAGACCAGCTCCTTCTTCGGCGCCTTCAGGCGGGCCAGCCACGGCTCGATGACCGAGGAGGGGGTGGTGATGTCGTGGCGGCCCAGGAACATGAAGACCGGGAATTTCGTGGCCGCGATCTTGGTGTGGTCGACCGCCGCCATGTCGGGCAGCAGGGCCGGCACCGACAGCTGGCCGCCCTGGTCGATGGCCAGGCGGTCGGCGTAGTCGTAGAGCGGCGAAAGCCGGGCGGCGCGGAAATAGAAGTCGGCGTTGTCGCGATAGGCGGCGAGGCCCCCGTAGGTCTTCACCCACTTGCGCACGACATTGACCTTGTCGAACGGGATGTCGCCGTCGCCGGGATAGGGGGCCAGGGCCTTAAGCTCGGCCAGGGCCGTCTCGTCCCTGCGCTCGGCGGCGATCTTCAGCAGCGCCTGGTACTGGGCCGTCTCGTTGGCGCGCAGGGAAAACAGCGGGCCGACGCCGACATAGGCCGCCACCAGGTCGGGCCGGGCCATGGCCGCGTCCAGGGCGATGACGTTGCCCCAGGAGTGGCCGAGCAGGATGACCTGCCGCGCCCCGACACGGCCGCGCACATTGTCGATCAGCGCCAGCAGGTCGCTGGTCATCTGGGCGCGCGACAGGTGGGCGCGGCTGGCCGCCTCGCCGCTCGAGCGCAGGGTCTTGCCGGCGCCCGGCTGGTCCCACTGGACGACGGTGAACCAGTCCTCCCAGCCCTGCTGGTAGGGCCAGCTGCGGCCCATCTCGGTCGCGCCGGGGCCGCCGTGGACGTAGATGATCACCGGATTGGCGCGGTCGGCGCCGCGGATGCTGATCCACTGCGGCAGGCCGTTGAGATCGACCTGCTCGGCGACCTGGATCCCGTTGGGGGTGACGATCTTCTGGCGGTCGGCGATCAGCGCCCGGGCCGTGGCGTAGTGGGCCTCGGTCGGCGGCGGGGCGGCGGGGTCCTGGGCCAGGGCCGGACCGGCCAGCAGGACGGCTGCGAGCCCGAGGGCGAAGAGGCGGCGGAACATCATGCAACTCCACGGGCGAGACGCACGGCGGGCGAACGCCCCGGTTTAGCCGAGCCGCGCATCGCCGCAACGCCCCCTCGCCAAACGGCGCTCGAAAAGCCGGCGCCTGTTGATCGATTTGACAGCAGCGCTGCCGCGCCTATGATGCTTCTCGCCATGTATCGGATCGAATTGTTCAATCGCGACCAGCATCGGGCGGGCCACCTCATCGCAGGAGCCTAGTCCCGAGCCCCCATCGACGCCTAGACGTCGGGCTCGGGACGAAAATCAACGCGACATTTTC
>NZ_QHJY01000228.1 GCF_003185805.1 Caulobacter sp. D5 | reverse complement strand
CCCCTCACCCGACCTCGCTCCGCGAGGCCACCCTCTCCCGCAAGGGGAGAGGGATCAGGCTGTCGGCGTGCGCCGCGAAATCGCCGCCCGGGTGTCGTCCTGGGCGAGGCCGACGAGGCGTTCCATGGCCTGGCGGGCCTGGTCCGCGCGGCCGGCGGCGATGGCGTCGAAGACCTTCCAGTGGTCGGGAATCGGGTCGCGGGCCAGTTCGCGGTCGCGCTGCTTGAAGATGGTGGTCCAGCGGACGGCCGCGCCGATGCTGCTGGACAGGGTGCGCAGCGGTTCGTTGCTGGTGGCCTCGAGCACGGTGTCGTGGAAGTCGCGGTCGGCGGCCCGGCCCGCTTCGGTGGCCAGGGTGTGCTGCTGCATCTGGATCAGCGCCGTGCGCATGCGCTCCAGCTGGTCCTCGTCGCGGCGCTCGGCGGCCAGGGCGGCGGCGGCCGGCTCGACGATCATTCGCAGTTCGTGCAGGCCGGTGAGGAACTCCTCGCTGGGTTCGGCCTCGAAGAACCAGGCCAGGACCTCGGGGTCCAGCAGGCTCCAGCGCGAGCGCGGGCTGACGCGGGTGCCGGCCTTGGGACGGCTCTCGACCAGGCCCTTGGCGGCCAGGATGCGGATGGCCTCGCGATAGGCGCTGCGCGAGACGTGCAGCTGGACGCTGGCGTCGATCTCGTTGTTGAGCACGTCGCCCGGCTGGTACTGGCCCGAGACGATGGCGATTCCCAGGGTGCGCGCGATCGACCCGTGGATCCGGCCGGAGAACCCCTCCTCGCGCTCGAACTCGCCGTCCGCGCCCGAACCCTTCGCCTTGCCCACGCCGCCTCCGCTGTCGCCAAACGGCGTCGCCGCCGGTGATGCGGACGACTCTAGCGAGACTAATTGTCTGACGACAAGGAAATTCACCTCGAGGCGAACATTCAGGTGCCGCGACCCCGCCTGGTAAAAGTATGATAAATCAGGTGATAGAACGGTTGGCGACCGATCCGAAGCCCCCTCGCCGGCCGTTCGGCGGACGGTTCGAAGCCCATATATCCGGGTTTGACTTGCCCGCCGCGATCGCTATTTGTCTGACTAATTACAAACGAGAGGATCGACCATGCCCTTGCGGTTCGTGCAGCTGAAGACGCCCGACGGCGCCCGCGCCCTCGCGGCGATCGACGACACGGGCGCGGCCCGCAAGGTCGGCGCCGCCGACACGCTCTACGCCCTGGCCCAGCTGGCCGTCGACAAGGGCGTCAGCCTGGCCGACGCGGCCGCCCCGCTGGGCGAGGCGATCGACGTCGCCGCCGCCCTGGCCGAAGGCCGGGTGCTGGCCCCGATCGACCACGCCGACCCGGCCCACCTGGTGATGACCGGCACCGGCCTGACCCACCTTGGCTCGGCCGAGGGTCGCGACAAGATGCACAAGGCCGCACAAAGCGGCGAACAGCTGACCGACTCGATGCGGATGTTCCTGATGGGCGTCGAGGGCGGCAAGCCCGAGGGCGGCCAGGAAGGCGTGCAGCCGGAGTGGTTCTACAAGGGCGACGGCACGCAACTGGTCGGCCCCGGCCAGGCCCTGACCTCGCCCTCGTTCGCCAAGGACGGCGGCGAGGAGCCCGAGATCGCCGGCGTCTACCTGATCGGTCCCGACGGCGCGCCGCACCGCCTGGGCTTCTGCCTGGCCAACGAGTTCTCCGACCACGTGATCGAGCGCGGCAACTATCTGTGGCTGGCCCACTCGAAGCTGCGCCAGGCGGCGCTGGGCCCCGAACTGCTGAGCGGCGAGCTGCCGGCCGACGTGCGCGGCGCGAGCCGGATCGTGCGCGACGGCGAGACCGTGTGGGAGAAGCCCTTCCTGTCGGGCGAGGCCAACATGTCCCACACCATCGCCAACCTGGAGCACCACCACTTCAAGTACGCACTGTTCCGCCGCCCGGGCGACGTGCACGTGCACTTCTTCGGCACGGCCACCCTGTCGTTCTCGGAAGGCTTCCAGACGCAGCTGGGCGACGTGTTCGAGATCGAGGCTGCGCCGTTCACCCTGCCGGTGCGCAACCCGCTGGCCCAGGACGCGGCGCCGGCCGAGGTCACCGTGACGGTGAAGGCGCTCTGATCTCTGCCCTCTTGTCCGAGCATCCCGGCCTTCGCCGGGGATGCTCGGAAATTGGGTGACCGACCAGGACCACGCACAGCAAAAAGGCCTCGCACCGCAGGGTGCGAGGCCTTTTCGTTTGTCGTTGAAGAACGGGAGCGGCGAACCGCTCCCCTCCCCGACTTTACTCAGCAGCCGTCGCCGGCTCGCCTTCGAGGGCCACAGGCGCCTCCTCGGCGGTGACCCGGCTGCCCCACAGGGCGTAGAACAGCACGTAGAGCTCGCAGATGGCGGTGACCAGGAACGAGATCTGCAGGCCGTAGGTGTCGGCGATCTTGCCCTGGACGATGACCAGAGCGCCGCCGGCGATGGCCATGACCAAGAGGCCCGAGCCTTCCTCGGTCAGCGCGCCCAGGCCCTTGATGCCCAGGGTGAAGATGGTCGGGAACATGATCGAGTGGAACAGGCCCACGGCGATCAGGCTCCACATGGCGACCGGGCCGCTGGAGAAGGTGGTGATGATCATCACCACGAAGGCCAAGCTCGAGAAGATCGCCAGCACCTTGGCCGGATCGACCTTGCGCATCCAGACGCTGCCGATGAAGCGGCCGACCATCATCCCGCCCCACAGCAGGAACAGGTAGCGCGAGGCCTCGGTGTGGGTCAGGCCGCCGATCTTCGGATCGGAGACGAAGTTGATGAAGAGGTTCGACACGCCGATCTCGGCGATCAGGTAGATGAAGATGGCCGGGATGCCGAGCACCAGGTTGCGGTGCTTCCACAGCGAGTGGCTCTTGCGCTCGCTGACGGCGGCGCGGCGGGTCGAGCTGCCGAGGTCGGGCAGCTTGTAGCGGGCGATGACCACGGCCAGGGCGACCAGCACCACGGCGACGATGAAGTAGGGCAGCTGCACCGACTGGGCGTCGGCCAGGCGCTCGGCCTGGGCCAGCACCTTGCCGGCCTCGGCGTTGCCCGAGGCGCTGCGGCTGAGGATCAGGTAGCCGCCGAACAGCGGGGCCAGGGTGGTGCCCAGCGAGTTGAAGGCCTGCACCAGGTTGAGGCGCGAGGAGGCCGTCTCCGGCGGGCCGACCACGGCCACGTAGGGGTTGGCGGCGACCTGCAGCAGGGTGATGCCGGAAGCGACGATGAAGAGAGCGGTCAGCACCACGCCGTAGGACGGGATGCGGGCGGCCGGGATCATCAACAGCGCCCCGAAGGCCATGATCAGCAGGCCGGTGACCATCGACTTCTTGTAGCCGATCTTCTCGATCAGCTTGGCCGACGGGATGGAGGCGAAGAAGTAGGCGATGAACCACACCGACTCGATCAGGGTCGTCTGGGTGTAGTTGAGGTCGAACACCGAGCGCAGGTGCGGCAGCAGGGTGTTGTTGATGACCGTGATGAAGCCCCACATGAAGAAGAGGCTGGCCAGCAGGGTCAGCGCGGAGCGCTGAGCGCGGGGGTCGCCCACGCTAGCCGCGCCGGCTCCTGCGCCAGCTCCTAGGGGCGTGGTGATCGGTGCGGGCATTCCCGGGTCTCCCGTTGGCGAAGGGCGACGTCTTGACGTTGCGCCCTAGTTTTTTGTCTGAGTATATGGCGGCCTAATGGCCGTCAACGCCGACAGAGCGCGGCGGGCCCGATCCGGAGAGGAAACTGATGAAGACCTGGCGCCACGTCCTGCCGAGCCTTGCCGTACTCGCCGCCGCCGCGGGTGCGTCGGTAGCCCTTCCCCAGGCCTCCTGGGCCGCCGAGATCAGCCGCAAGTCCTTCGGCCAAACCCCTGACGGCCAGGCCGTCGAGGCGATTACCCTGACCAACGCCAAGGGCGTGTCGGCCACCGTCATCACCTATGGCGCGACCCTGCAGTCGCTGGTCGCCCCCGACCGCGCCGGCAAGAAGGCCGACATCGTGCTCGGCTACAAGGACGCGGCCGAATATGTGAAGACCGCCAACTATTTCGGCGGTTCGGTCGGCCGGTTCGCCAACCGCATCGGCAAGGGCAAGTTCGTCCTCGACGGCAAGACCTACCAGCTGGCCCTGAACAACAACGGCGTGGCCGCCCTGCACGGCGGCGTGAAGGGCTTCGACAAGGTGGTCTGGACGGTGCGCGACGCCAAGGCCGGCCCGACCGCCTCGGTGACCTTCGAGCACGTCAGCCCGGACGGCGAGGAAGGCTATCCCGGCACGCTGACGGCCACGGCGACCTATGCGCTGGACGAGAACAACCAGCTGACGATCACCTACGGCGCCACGACCGACAAGCCGACCATCGTCAACATCACCAACCACGCCCTGTTCAACGTCGCCGGCGAAGGCGCGTCGGAAGGGGCCATGGGCAATGTGCTGACCATCGCCGCCGACGGCTATTCGCCGGTGGACGGCGAGCTGATTCCGACGGGCGTGACGACGCCGGTGGCCGGCACCGTGTTCGACTTCCGCAAGCCCACCGCCGTCGGCGACCGGATCCGTGACGCCAGCGACGCCCAGATCGTCGCCGGCCGCGGCTACGACCACAACTACGTGCTGACCGGCAAGGCGGGCGGGGCTCTGCGCCTGGGCGCGCGTCTGGCCGATCCCAAGAGCGGCCGCGTGCTGGAGATCCTGACCGACCAGCCGGGCATCCAGTTCTACGCCGGCAACTTCATCGACGGCACGACGGTGGGCAAGAGCGGCAAGATCTATCGCCAGGGCGACGGCATCGCGCTGGAGCCGCAGCACTTCCCCGACGCGCCCAACAAGCCGCAGTTCGCGCCGGTGCGGTTGGATCCGGGCCAGACCTACAAGAACGTGATGATCTTCCGCCTGACCACCGACGGAAAGAAATAGGCGCAAAAAAGAAGCCCGGCGGTTACCCGCCGGGCTTAGTTCATTAGGGAGGAAACGCCCAGGAAGGGCAGAGGCGCTCGCGCCTCACGAGGTTGTAGTTAGCGCTACCAACGGCGAATTCAAGCCTCTTCCCGCAAAAAGTGACGCTTTGTCGCGGAACATGTTCAACGAACGGTATCGGGAACAGTTTTCAGGACGACCTTGCCGGGCGTCAGACCCGGCGCCGTCGCCGTGACGTTGAGCGCTCCGCCCTGCCCGGCCCCGCGCACCAGGGCCATGGCCCGCCCCTGCCAGGCCTGGCGAGTCGGCGAGGCGAACGAGGCGTGGTCGGTCGGCGCGCCGTTGTCGGCGGCCACGAAGGCGCCGGCGCCCGCGACCTGGAAGGTGATCGCGTCCTGCGCCGAGGGCACGACGACGCCCTTGGCGTCGACCACCCTGGCGCGGACGATGGCGAGGTCGTCGAAGCCGGTCCCGACCTTGTCGCCCTCCACCGACAGCTCGACGCGGGCAGGCTTGCCGGCGGTGCGCAGCACGTCCTCCAGCTTGACGCCCGGATCGCGGCAGGCCGCCCTCACCTCGCCCGGCGCGAAGGTCACGCTCCACTGGCGCGGCGAGGCGTCGGCGGGCAGCGGCTTGGCGCCCAGCCAGCGGCCGTTGAGCGAAACGTCGACGCTGGCGCAGTTGGAATAGACCTCGATGGTCTCGTCGTGCGGCGTGAGATCGGCCGGCGTCCAGTCGTCGTAGACCGCGACCTTGGGCTGGGGCGTGGCCACGGCGATCATGGTCGGCAAGGCCGGGGCGGGACCGGCGCCGTCGGATGATGGCGGCGGCGCGGCGGGCATTGCATTGCGCACCACGTGCAGGACGGGCTTCTCGGCCCACCAGGAGGCGCGCTGCAGGCCGATGGGCTTGGCCAGGCCCGTGCGGTCGATCAGGCCAGCCGGGTTGTCGATATTGGGCCAGCCGCTGCGGTCGGCCTCGCCCAGATAGTCGATCCCAGTCCAAAGGAACATGCCGGCATAGGCCGGGTAATCGCGCACGGCGACCCAGGAGGTGCGGGTCTTGCTGTTCTCGGTCCCGACGATGATCCGCGATGGCTTGGCGTCGTGGGCGGCGATCAGCTCGTTCTCGCGATAGTTCTGGCCGACCACGTCGAGCATGTCGGCGAAGCCGTTCTGGTAGTCGCCGGTCACATTGGGGCGGAACAGGCCCATGGTCACCGGCCGGGTCGGATCGGTGGCGTGCATGACGGCCAGCAGGCTCTTCAGCGCCGCCTTGGCCTGGACCGGATAGGCGGTGTCGTGGATCTCGTTGCCGGCGCTCCACAGGATGATGCTGGCGTGGTTGCGGTCGCGGCGGACCATGTCGCGGGCGTCGCGCTTGTGCCAGTCGCTGAAGAACAGGTGGTAGTCGCCGGGCGTCTTGGAGACGTTCCACTGGTCGAACAGCTCGTCCATGACCACGAAGCCCATCTCGTCGGTCAGGTCGAGGAAGTCGGGCGACGGCGGGTTGTGGGCGGTGCGGATGGCGTTGACGCCCAGGGCCTTCAGCGCGGTCAGCCGCTGGCGCCAGACGGCCATGGGAACCGCGGCCCCGACCGCGCCGCCGTCCATGTGCACGGCCACGCCCTTGAGCTTGACGTTCCGGCCGTTGAGCCAGAAGCCGCTGTCGGCCTTGAAGGCGACGTCGCGGACGCCGAAGCGCACGGTCTCGGCGTCCAGCCCCTGCCCGCCCTCGCCGACCACGCGGATCTCCGCGCGATAGAGGTTGGGCGTCTCCAGGTCCCAGCGTTTGGGCGAGGCGATGTCGAGCGAGAGTTTCAGGGTCTCGGTGCGGGCCGGATCGATGGCCACGGGCGCGACCTTGCCACGGGCGACCTCGGCGCCGGACGGGTCGCGGATCACGACCTCTAGGCCCGCCTTGGCGGCGTCATGGGCGTCGTTGATCACGTCGACGGCGATGTCGGCGGTGGCGCGATCGGCGCTGATCTTCGTGACGCTGACGAAGGCCCCGCCCTGCTCGACATGCTGGCCGGCGGTCTCGATCAGCCGCACCTTGCCATAGACGCCCGAGCCCGCGTACCAGCGCGAGGACGGGGCGTGGTCGGTGTCGGCGCGCACGGCCAGCACGTTCCTACCATCGGCGCGGATGAAGTCGGTGATGTCGTAGCGCAGGCCCACATAGCCGCTGGGGCGATGGCCCAGATGGTGGCCGTTGATCCAGACGCCGCTACGCTCCATCACGCCGTCCAGCTCGACGAAGACGCGGCGGCCGGGCGCGGGCGGCTTGATGTCGAGGGTCTTGCGGTACCAGCCGATCCCGGTGGGCAGGAAGCCGCCCGCCCCGCCGGCCCGGGCCCTGATGTCGAACGGACCGGTGATGGCCCAGTCGTGCGGCACGGAGACCTTGGCCCAGGCGCCGTCGTCGAAGGCGGCCGTCTCGGCGCCCTCGGGGTCGCCCTGGAAGAAGGTCCAGCCGTCGGCCAGCGGCGTCGTCACCCGGTCTGCTGCCTGGGCGGAGGCTAAGGCCGGCAGCGCCGCGAGGCCGAGCGCGGCGGCCAGGACGAGACGCGAGACGCCGCGCAGCGAAGGGTGAGCCATCGTTTTCTCCCTGGGGCGCGCATCGAGACGTGTCCCACATTTTGATATTTTATGTCATTTTATGAACTTTCCGCGCGAGCGCCAGCCCTCGTCACACTTCGTCGCAAAACGGTGTCGCGACCGGCGCGAACCTTTCCGCTAGGCCGGCGTTTGGCCGGGCGAGTTCGCGTACGGAGGGGGCGACATGTCTGGATTGGTCGATGTCGTGCCGTGCGAAGGCGGCTGGTGCGTGCGGGTTCACGACACCGGCGAGGTGCTGCGCTTCACCGGCGGCGGCGAGGCCGAACGCCGCGCGCGACGGCTGGCGGCGGAGTCCGAACGGCCGGTCGAGGTGCGGATCCACGACCGCGGCGGGCGGCTGGTCGGGCGGTGGATCACGGACGGGGCGGCGGCTTAAAATCCTTCTCCCCTTGCGGGAGAAGGTGTCATCCGCAGGATGACGGATGAGGGGTCTCTCAAAACTGGGACGCCCCACCCAGCCTGACCGCCGCCGCAGCTTACAGGACTATCAACCCCTCACCCGACCTCCTTCGGAGGCCACCCTCTCCCGCAAGGGGAGAGGGATTCAGGCTTCCGACCGCGCCACCACGACGGCCTGGGCCACGCGGCGCGAGGCGGCCAGGCGCCAGGCCAGAACCGCGCCCAAGACCGTCAGGGCCACGCCGCCAGCGATGGCCAGGCCCAGCTCCAGGCTGACGCCCGACAGGCTGCGGGCGGCCAGGTAGCCGGGGGCCAGCAGGCTGGCGATCCAGACCACGGCCGACAGCAGGTTGGCGGTCTGGAAGGTCCAGGACTTCATCTGCAGGATGCCGGCCATGATCGGCACGAAGGCGCGCAGCGGGCCGAAGAAGCGGCCGATGAAGATCGAGGCCACGCCGTAGCGGCGGGCGAACAGGCGCGTGCGGGCGATGGTGCGGCGGTTGGCGCGGAAGACCGGGGCGCGCAGGGCGCGCGGACCCAGGCGCCGGCCCAGGCCGTAGGACACCGCATCGCCCAGCACCGCGCCGAGGGTGCACCAGGCCAGGACTTCGAACGGGTCGAGCACGCCGCCGCCGATCAGGGTGCCGGCCAGCAGCATCAGGGCCGTGGCGGGCACGAAGGCGCCGATCAGGACGAGGGATTCGGCGAAGGTCAGGGCGCCAAGGATCACGCCGGCCCAGGCTTGATGCTCAGTGACAAAAGCAGCGACGGTCTTGAGCAGAGTGTCCATGGGGATCCTTCGAGGCCCCCACATGGCGATCAACGCGCCGCGCCGCCAGTGCGCCGCACGCCGCAGCGTCAATTAAACGCGACTGTGCCCCCGGCGCCTCACCAAGGTTGGGTAGCGACTACCCGATATTGGGGAGGCGGAGGCGTTCGAGCGCTACAGCTTGACCATTTTCAACAAACATCGTCATCCCGGGCGGAGCGCAGCGGAGACCCGGGACCCAGGGGCCGCCACAATGCGATGGCAGTCGCCAAGGCGCTTGAACCAGGCCTCCGAGCCCAGTCCCCTGGGTCCCGGATCGCGCCTTCGGCGCGTCCGGGATGACGAGGATTTGGGCGGGATGAAGCCTAGAACCGCACCCGCACGTTCAGGCCGGCGGCCTGGTTGCTGGTGCGGTCGCCGAACTCGGTGGTGTAGTTGAACTTCACCGAGACGCGGTCGTCGCCGATCACGTGCAGGTCGACGCCCGCGCGCCAGCCCGACTTGTCGAGCGCGGTGCGGATGTCGGCCGGATCGGACGACGGGTTCGATCCGATCAGCTGGAAGGGCATCTCGATCCGGTCGGTCGAATTGAAGAGGCCGCCGACGGTGAACGACACCGCCGCCTGGCTCCTGGCCGTCTCCTTCATCACGAAGCCCAGGGTGAGCTCGGGATTGGCCGTGCCGATGACCTGGGTGTGCGAGAGGCCCCGCGCGCCCATGCCGTCGAGCCCGCGCTCCTCGAAGCGCTGCTGGTGCAGCCCCGTGGCCCAGACGTTGAGGGCCGGACGCACGAACAGGCGGCCGTTCTCCATGACGTAGGCGAAGCGGGCGTCGGCGCGGACATAGCCGCTTTCCGGATCGGACTCCGCGCGGCCGATGGTGAAGATCTCGACCTGGCGGGCCGTCTCCATCCACTGCCAGCCGCCCGACAGCGAGAAGGCCATCTCGGCCCCGCCGCTGCGACGCTTGAAGCCGGCCCCGGCGCTGAGGCCCTGGCCCTGCGACCACGACCGCACGCCGTCGACCTTGACCCGATCCAGACGCTCCAGGCCCGCGGCCGCGGCGAACGACCAGCCGCCGTCCAGCGACTGCTCGAAGCCGCCGCGCAGGCGTCCGCCCTCGGCCTTGACGCCCAGGGTGTCGAACTCGCTCTCGCCGTCGGCGGTGGCCCGCTCGATCGTCGCCCAGGAGCACTTGCCGTCGACCTGCAGGGTCGGGTTGGCGCAGCCGAACAGCTGGGCCGAGAAGGCGTTGGACGAGGCCAGCTGGCTGCGCAGCGGGGCCAGGTGCGGCTCGGGGTTCAGGTTCTGGAAGATCCGCGTGTAGGTCGCTTCCTGGCCGGCCTGGAGGTTGCCGATCAGGGCCATCAGGCGGCCGATGCCGCCGGAGTCGCCCACGGCGATCGCCGAGTTCATGTGCCGGCCGAGAGCGCGGCCGTTCACATTGAGGAAGCCCTGGTCGAAGTGGGTGTCGAAGGCCAGCTGCACCGCGCCCGAGGTCGTCTGGATGCGGTAGTCCATGGCCAGGGTGTCGGCGATCTTCAGCCCGTTGTCGGTGACCGAGCCGCCGGCCGCGAACAGGGTGACGGGCTTGGAATCCTGCAGCCAGGTGAGGATCACGTCGCCCGTGCCGGCCACCACCACGTCGCCGGTGGCGTTGACGCGGTCCGAGGCGTAGGGGCCAAAGGCGACGTCGAAGGCCAGGTGGCCGGTCGAGGTCTGCACGTAGTGGCCGTCCAGGGCCACGGTGTTGATCACCCGCGCCCCGTAGAAGGGGTTGGTCGCGGGCGTGCCGATGGCGTCGAGATTGGCGAAGGTCGCCCCGGCCGCCAGGTCGATCGGCGTGCGCGTGGCCGACAGCCCCATCAGGAACTCGCCGGCGTTGGTGAAGGTCGCCGCGCCGCCGGGCACGGCCTGGGCCGAGATCCCCTGCGTCGACAGGCCCGAGGTCGAGACCGCCGACACCGCCAGCGGCCCGGTTCCAGCTGGATCGCGCAGGTCGATGGTCTTGAAGGCCATGAAGGTCGCGGCGGCCTTGTTGTCGAAGGCGTTGGAGCCCTCGCCCAGGTCGATGTCGCCGATCACCACGCCGCGGTTGTCGATACGCTCGTCGCCGACGCCGCCGACGATGGCCTGGCCCGAAACGGCCGAGACCAGGCCGGTATTGGCCAGGGTGT
>NZ_QHJY01000227.1 GCF_003185805.1 Caulobacter sp. D5 | reverse complement strand
ACCCCCAAACCGTAAAACCCCCGCGAAAGCGGGGGCCCAGGCTTTTTATCGTAGAGCGCGGCGCGTTTCAGAAAACGCCTGGGTCCCCGCTTTCGCGGGGATTTTACGGAGGAGAGATCAGGCGGTGGCCGAAGCCTCCTCCGGCTGGATGTCCTCCAGCTCCCCCTCCCACTTGGCCACCACGGCCGCGGCCACCGAGTTGCCGACGACGTTCGTCGCCGAGCGGCCCATGTCGAGCAGGTGGTCGACGCCGAGCACCAGGGCGATCCAGGCCTCGGGCAGGCCGAAATAGGTCAGGGTGGCCATGATGACGACGAGCGAGGCGCGCGGCACGCCGGCGATGCCCTTGGAGGTCACCATCAGCAGCAGCAGCATGAAGATCTGCTGCTGGATGGTCAGGTGCACCCCGTGGGCCTGCATGATGAACATGGTGGCGAAGGTGCAGTAGAGCATCGAGCCGTCGAGATTGAACGAATAGCCCAGCGGCAGGACGAACGAGACGATGCGGCGGCGCACGCCCACCTTGGGCAGGCTGTCGAGGATGCGCGGATAGGCGGCTTCGGACGAGGCGGTCGAGAAGGCCAGCAGGGCCGGCTCGCGGATCACCCCGAACAGCGGGATGGCGCGCTTGCCCAGCACCACGAAGGCGGCGGCGAACAGCAGCACCCAGAGGGTGCCCATGGTGGCGTAGAAGCCGAGCACGAACTTGGCGTAGGTGGCCAGCATGGCCAGGCCTTGGGTGGCGATGGTCGAGGCCAGGGCCGCGAAGATCGCCAGCGGGGCCAGCTTCATGACGAAGCCGGTGACCTTCAGCATGATCTGCGCGCACTGTTCCACCAGGTGCAGCACCTGCGGGGCCTTGTCGTCCAGGGCCGCCACGGCGGTGCCGACGAACAGCGAGAAGACGACGATCTGCAGGATCTCGTTCTTGGCCATGGCGTCGAAGATCGAGGTCGGCACCAGGTGGGTGATGAAGCCCTTCAGGGTGAAGGCGTCGGTCGAGGCGGCGGGCTTGGACGAGACGGCGGCCTCGACCAGGTGCAGCCCATGGCCCGGCTGCAGCAGGTGGACCATCAGCAGGCCCAGCAGCAGCGACACGGCCGAGGCGCCGATGAACCAGCCCAGGGTCTTGGCGCCGATGCGGCCGACCGCGGCGGCGTCCTCCATGTGGGCGATGCCGGCCACCAGGGTGGTGAAGACCAG
>NZ_QHJY01000226.1 GCF_003185805.1 Caulobacter sp. D5 | reverse complement strand
AAGAGCTCGGCCGCCTGCGCCCCCGGCGCGACCCCGCCGCCTCCCCCGCCGCCCCGCGCCTACAACGACCGCTACGACGACTACGACCGCAACGCCGGCGGCTACGACGACGCCCAGTATGACCGTCGCGGCGGCTACAGCTACGAGTCCGAGCGCTCCTACCGGGTGACCGAGGGCCGCGCCGACGCCAACGGCTGCACCCTGGCCGAAAGCCCGATCTATCTGCCCGACGGCCGCACCCAGAAGCGCTTCGTCCGCGTCTGCCCCGACGCCTCGGGCCGCTATCAGGTCGTCGACTAAGCTTCGGATTTCCTCCCCGAAATCCCATACTGAGGGCCGCCAGCTCCCCCGCTGGCGGCCTTTTCTTTTGCCCGGTCCCTGTCGGAACCACCGCCCCGCCCTGCTATTGAGATCGCATGACAGACGTCGACATCGCGATCGTGGGCGCCGGGGCGGCGGGCCTGGCCGCCGCCGGGGAAGTCGCCGCCAGCGGCCGTTCTGGCCTGCTGCTGGAAGCCCGCGACCGGCTGGGCGGACGCGGCTGGACGATCCCCTCGCCCGTCGGGCCGCTGGACCTGGGCTGCGAGTGGCTGCACTCGGCCGACCGCAACCCGCTGGTCGCCCGGTTCGAGGCCCTGGGCCTGACCATCGACCGCACCCCGCCGCCCTGGGCCAATATCGCCGACAACCCCGCCTTCGACCGCGAGGAGCGCGCCGCGTTCGGCGCGGCCTTCCAGGCCCTGGACGAGCGACTGGCCGCCGCGGCCGAGGACGGCGGTCCTGACCGCCCCGCGTCGCAACTGATGCTGCCCGGCGATCCCTGGAACCCGCTGCTGAACGCCTTCAGCGCCTTCTACAACGGCGCCGAGTTCGACCAGGTCTCGCTGCACGACTACGCCGCCTATGACGACAGCGAGGTCGACTGGCGCTTGGCCGAAGGCTACGGCGCGGGCCTCGCCCGCCTGGCGCCCGCCCTGCCGACGCGGCTCTCCACGCCGGTGACCACCATCCGCCACGACGGCCCGCGCCTGGTGCTGGAGACGCCGCAGGGCGCGATCAGCGCCCGGGCGGCGATCGTCTGCGTCCCCACCGCGATCCTGGCCTCAGGCGCCCTGCGCTTCTTCCCCGAACTGCCGGACAAGCTGGACGCCGCCGCCGGCCTGCCGCTGGGCCTGGCCGACAAGGTGTTCCTCCAGGTCGACGAGCCCGAGGCCTTCCAGCCCGAGAGCCAGCTGTTCGGCGATCCCCGCAGGACCGCGACGGGCGCCTATCACCTGCTCCCGCTGCACCGGCCGGTGATCGAGGTGTTCCTCGGCGGCGCCCACGCCCGGTCGCTGGAAGGCGAAGGCCCGGGCGCGGCGGCAGCCTTCGCGATCGACGAACTGGTCGGCCTCTACGGCTCGGGCCTGCGCTCGCGCGTCCATGTACTGGCGGAAACCGCCTGGGCCGCCGACCCGTTCGCCGGCGGTTCCTACTCCCACGCCCTGCCCGGCCGCGCCGGCGACCGCGCCCGGCTGGCGACGCCGGTCGATGACCGGATCTTCTTCGCTGGCGAGGCCTGCTCGCCCGACGCCTTCTCCACGGCCCACGGGGCCTGGCTCACCGGCGTCGAGGCCGGGCGGGCGGCGGTGGCGGCGGTGGGCTGAGACCGCTACGGCGATCGACGCCACAAGCGGGCGCGACCAAGTCAGCTTGGGTGGGGAGCGGCAGCGCGCTGCCTAGCGCTGTCTACAAGCGCGGTGGACCGGCCAGGTACTCCTCGTCGGTCACCTTCTCCATCCAGATCACGGCCTTGCCGTCCAGGGCTTCCTGAACCGCGATGTGGGTCATCGCGGTCGTGGGGCTGGCCCCGTGCCAGTGCTTGTGGCCGGGAGGACACCAGATGGTGTCGCCCGCTCGGATCTCGACGATCGGCTCCCCCTCGCACTGGGTCCAGCCTGCGCCGGCTGTGACGATCAAGATCTGACCCAGCGGGTGGGTGTGCCAGGCGCTGCGAGCGCCCGGCTCGAAGGTGACGTAGGCGGCCGACACCCGGGCCGGCTCGGACGCGACGTGGAGTGGATCGATGCGGACGGTTCCGGTGAAGAACTCGGCGGGCCCTTTCTGGGATGGCTGAGAGCCGGCGCGTTTGAGTTGCATGATGATATCCTTGGCAAGGTTCGCCTGGGCGAAGGCGGGAGCCGCCAGCGCCAGGGAAAGGACGGTGATGACGGAAAGGTTCATCGGGCCGGTCCTCAGTGGGCGACGAAGCCACCATCGACCGGCAGGGCCACGCCCAGCACGAAGCTGGCGCCCGGACTACACAGCCACAGGACGGCGGACGCGATTTCCTCGGGACGTCCCATGCGGCCGATCGGCTGCTCCTTGAGGAATTCCGTCATGGCCGCTGGATCGATCGCGTCGCCCATGGGCGTCTCGATGCAGCCAGGACAGATGGCGTTGACACGGATGCCGCGCTTGGCGTTGTCCATGGCCGCGCTTTTGGTCAGACCGATCACGCCATGCTTGGTCGCGTGATAGGCCGCGCGGCCTGGCAGGCCGACAAGGCCGCCCAGCGACGAGCAGTTGACGATCGCGCCGCTCCCCTGCTTCCGCATCTGGATGAGTTCGTGCTTCATGCAGGCCCAGACACCGCGCAGATTGACGGCGGCGACCTGGTCGAAACCCGCGCCAGTCTCCTCGGTCATGTCGCACATCGGACCCAGGATCCCGGCATTGTTGTAGGCCATGTCCAGCCGGCCGAACGCGGCGATGGTCTGCGCGACCAGCGACTCGGCCTGATCTTCGTTCGCGACGTCGCAGACCACGGCTTTCACACGGTGTCCGGCGGCCGCAAGGTCACCCGTGGCGCTCGCCAGGGCGATTTCATTGATGTCACTGAGCACTACCGCCGCGCCGGCCTGAGCAAAGGCCCGAGCCGTCGCCAAGCCGAGACCGGAGCTGGCGCCCGTGACAAGTGCGACCTGGCCGGTGAAATCATAGGTGGGGAGCATGGTTTTCCGATCGGCAACTTTGATGTTGCAAAACGATAGGCCGCGACCTTTCCAGCGATTAGCCGCTATTAATCGCATGAAGTTATGAGAAGGCTTCATGAATGGCGCGCGAAAACCTGAACGACCTGGTCGCCTTCGTGGCGGTCGCACGCGAGCAGAGCTTCACCCGCGCGGCCGCCAAGCTGGGTGTGTCGCAATCAGCCCTGAGCCATACGATACGGTTGCTTGAGGCCCGTCTTGGCGTGCGATTACTGACCCGCACCACGCGCAGCGTCTCGCCCACCGAGGCCGGCGCACGGCTTTTCCGGAACATCGCTCCGCATTTCGAAGAGATCGAGGCCGAACTGGCGGCCTTGAGCGACGTCCGCGACAAGCCGTCGGGCACGGTGCGGATCACGGCGGCGGACTACACGATCAACGCGCTGCTCTGGCCCAAGCTCGACGCGCTGTTACACGACTATCCCGACATCAAGGTAGAGCTGGTTGTCGATTACGGCCTCACCGACATCGTCGTCGAGCGTTTCGATGCGGGCGTGCGCCTGGGAGAACAGGTAGCCAAGGACATGATCTCGATGCGGATCGGCCCGGACGTCCGGTTCGCCGTGGTGGCCGCCCCCTCCTATTTGCAAGGCCGCACTCGACCGGCAAAGCCCCAGGACCTGCTCGGTCATTCTTGCATCAACCTGCGCCTGCCGACCTACGGCAGCTTCTACGCCTGGGAGTTCGAGAAAGACGGCCAGGAACTGCGAGTGCGGGTCGAGGGCCAATTAGCCTTCAACAGCGTCCTGAACATTCTGGACGCGGCCGTGGCTGGGCATGGCCTGGCCCACATGCCAGAGGAGCTCGCCGCGCCGTTCCTGGCCGACGGGCGATTGGTGCGGCTGCTGGAGGACTGGTGCCCCTATTGGGAGGGCTATCACCTCTACTATCCCAGCCGCCGCCAGGCCTTGCCGGCGTTCCAGGTCGTGCTGGACGCGCTTCGATACAGGCAGGGCTAGACCTTGCTTAAGCAGATCCAGAGCTTCCGACGTCAGCATGGGGTCGTCAGCGGACGTTGAAGTTCGCGCCCGCACGTCAGTTCTCCGGAGACGGGCTGAGGTCCTCTCACCCCTTCAGCCAGGCCGCCGCCTCTTCCACGTCGACCACGTCCGCGTACTTCAGCTGAAGATCCGTCAGGTTGGCGAAGTGGTAGCTCTCGTGCTTGTCGGCCACGCACTGCTCGGGAACGATGGTGCGGTAGCCGCGCGACAGGCTCTCCACCGCGCTGGCCCGCACGCAGCCGCTGGTCGAGCCGCCGGTCAGGATCACGGTGTCGATCTTGTGCCAGACCAGATAGCTCTGCAGCGGGCTCTCGAAGAAGGCGCTGGGCATGCGCTTGTCGTAGACGAGGTCCACGGCCGCATCGATCTCGACGCGCGGGTCGAAGGCGTGGCGTTCGCTGTCCTGCTTGATGTTCTGCAGGCTGTCGGGCGTGTCGGTGCGCGTACCCCAGACGCCGGCGTCGCCGCCGTCGGGCTTGTACATCACCCGCGTCCAGATCACCGGCATGCCGCGCAAGCGGGCCAGAGCCGACAGGCGGTTCACGTGGGCGATCTGGTCGGGATCGGTGACGTAGGCGCTCTTGGGGAACAGGTCGGGCCGGGTATAGGCCTGCTGGAAGTCGATATTGACCACCGCCGCCTTGGACCCGAAGCCGAAGCGGGCGCGGGCCGGATTGGCCTTCACCGCCTCGTAGAGCTGCCGGGCGGTCTTGTCCTCGGTCACCATGGTCGGTTCGAAACGCAGGGTCATGGCGAGCTCCGTCAGGTTGGGGTGAAGAGGCCGAGGAACGCGGCCCCGATCAGCAAGGCCCAGAGGGTCAGCACCACGGGACGCGTGGCCTCCAGCACGGCGCTGATCGCCGCGTCGCTTTCCGGCGTCGGGCCGGTGGTCAGCATGGTGGTCACCGGCGCGCCCAGCGGGGCCAGCTGGCGGCGGATCAAGAGGCCGCAGGAGATGGCGATCGCCAGGATCAGCATCTTCAGGGCGATGAACAGCGGCGCGGCGACCAGGCCCGCCAGGCTGGCGAGCGCGTAGCCGCCCAGGCCCGCCAGCACGCCCCAGCGGATGGCGATGTCGATGCGGCGGATCCCGGCCTTGGGCGGGCTGTGGTGAATGTGGATGCTCCAGGCCATGATCAGCCAGAACAGGCACAGCGCCCAGACCGCCGCCACGGCCACGGGCGAGACGTCCCACCAGCCCTTGACCTTGGCCAGGGTCAGGCCCGTCGGCAGGGCCAGGATCAGGCAGGTGCGCGGCGCCATGTCGATGTCGTTGAGCACGCGCAGGGCCAGGCCCCGCTCCTTCACCGTGCGCGCCGGGTCGGTCAGGTAGCGCGAGATGTAGAAGGCCCCCAGGTCCCCGCCCAGCCAGTAGACGAAGACCAGCACGTGCAGCAGCGTCAGCAGAGCGAGAAGCATCGTGGAATCCGGCGGTTGTCGTGCCGCCTTGATGCCGCCTCCCCAGGCGCCGGGGCGGCTCGTCGCCGAATTTATCGCCTCGCGGATAGCCAGACCGCGCGCTGACGCCCGCGACGTTCGGCGGCGCCGTGCGAATCCGAAGAAGCGTGCTAAGGCACAGACCGAGGGGCTTTCCGATCTTGTAGGTACCCATGCGTTCTTACCGTCGCCCAGTGCTGGCGCTCGCCGGCTTGCTGCTGCTTGCCTTGCCCCGGATGGCCGCCGCCCAGACCCAGGAGCAGGCGGTGCTCGACGAAATCAACTATGTGCGGACCAATCCCCAGGCCTACGCCCGCGAACTGAGCCGCGACCAGGGCCTCTATCGCGAGGATCCGCAGGCGCTGGACGAGGCCGTCGCCGAACTGCAACGCCAGCGTCCCCTGCCGCCGCTCACCTCGGACGGGCGCATCGACGACGCGGCCCGCGACCACGCCCGCGTCCAAGGCTCGCGCGGCGACGTCGGCCACGGCGCGAGCGGAAGCCTGGGCCAGCGACTGCGCAAGTACGGCGTCTATGCCGGCATGTCGGCCGAGAACATCTCCTACGGCTACGAGGACCCGCGCGACGTGGTGCGCCAGCTGATCGTCGACAGCCGCGTGCCCGGCCGCGGCCACCGCCGCAACATCCTGTCGACCGGCTACAGCAGCGCCGGCGTCGCCTGCGGCGGCCACCGCTCGTACGGCGCCATGTGCGTCATCGACTTCGCCGGAGCCATGCCCGAAGGCGTGGCGCGGGCGGCGCGGTAGGGATCTCCATCACCCCCGCTATTTTTTACCGAGCATCCCCGCGAAGGCGGGGATCCAAGCCGAGTCCGCGGGCGCTCCACGGCCGCGCCCCATCCCGAAAACCTGCTTGGATCCCCGCCTTCGCGGGGAAGATCGGATCTGGGTGGGCTCAGTAGATATCGACAGGCGTTAGATCACTCCCGCTGCCGCCAACTCGGCGATCTCGGCCTCGCTCTTGCCCAGCCCCGTCAGCACCGCCGCCGTATCCGCCCCGAGGCTCGGCGGCGGACGTTCGACCACGACAGGCGTCCTCGACGCCCGGATCGGCGAGGCCACCGTGCGGATCGGCGTGGCGAGATCGTCCCGCGCCTGCTCGACGACGAGGCCGCGATGCAGCGCCTGCGGCTCCTCGAACACCTGGTCGATGGTGTTGATCGGCCCACACGGCACGCCGGCCGCCTCCAGCAGGGCGATCCAGGCCTTGGTCTCGCGGCCGGCCAGGATCGGCGCCATGGCCTGGGCCAGCTGCGTCCGCGCCGCCACCCGCTGGGCGTTGGTGGTGAAACGCGGATCCTCACCTAGCTCCGGCGCACCGGCGGCCTTGGCGAAGGCCCTGAACTGCCCGTCGTTGCCTACCGCCAGCACCATCGCCCCGTCAGCCGTGGCGAACACCTGATAGGGCGCGAGGTTCGGATGGGCGTTGCCCAGCCGCCCCGGCGCCTGGCCGGTGGCGAAATAGTTGCTGGCCTGGTTGGCCAGGACGGCGGCCTGCACGTCGAACAGGGCGATGTCCATGTGCTGTCCCTCCCCCGTCGCCCGCGCATGCAGCAAGCCGCAGAGGATGGCGTTGGCCGCATAGAGGCCGGTGAACAGGTCGACGACCGCCACCCCCACCTTCATCGGCTCGGCGCCGTCGGCCCCGTCCGGCTGGCCGGTGATCGACATCAACCCGCCCATGGCCTGGATCATGTAGTCGTAGCCGGCCCGCGCCGCATAGGGCCCGGTCTGGCCAAAGCCCGTGATCGAGCAGTAGACCAGCCTCGGATTGATCGCCGCCAGGCTCTCGTAGTCGAGGCCGTACTTGGCCAGGCCCCCGACCTTGAAGTTCTCGACCACCACGTCGGCCTCGGCCGCCATCTGGCGGATCAGCGCCGCGCCACGCGGGTCGGCCATGTCGATGGTCACCGAGCGCTTGTTGCGGTTGGCGCAGGTGAAATAGGCCGCGTCGCCCCGGCTCCCATCCACCCGCTCGAAAAAGGGCGGCCCCCAGGCCCGGGTGTCGTCGCCGACTCCCGGCCGTTCGACCTTCACGACCTCGGCGCCCATGTCGGCCAGGGCCTGGGTCGCCCAGGGACCGGCCAGCACGCGGGAAAGATCGAGCACCTTGACCCCCGAAAGGGCGGCGCCGGGCCTGACGTCTGATCGCAAGGCGACTGCTCCGGATATTCCTGTTGCGGGCGACTTCCATCGCCCCAGGCTGCCTCGCCTACCGATGTGATCGCGGCGGGGCAAACGGCGATGGCGAAACTATCCGAATTCAAACAGGGCTGGCCGCTGCTGCTCAGCGTCGTGCTTGGCGTTGGCCTGGGTCTTTCGCCCCTGCCCTTCTACAGCATCGGCATGCTGGCCCCGCAGCTGGCCAAGGAGTTCGGCTGGAGCTTCGCCTCGATCATGCTGGGCCTGCCGGTCGCCACGGTCGCGGTGATGATCGTCGGCCCGATCATCGGCTGGCTGGGCGACAGGATCGGGGTGCGGCCGGTGGCGATCGCCTCGCTGGTGCTGTTCGCCTTCGCCTTCATGGCCTTTTCGCTGACCAAGGGCTCGCTGCCGCTGTTCTACCTGAACTGGGCGCTGATGGGCGCGGTCGGGGCCGGCACCCTGCCCACCACCTGGACCCGGGCGATCAACAACGGCTTCGAGACCAACAAGGGCCTGGCCCTGGGGATCGCCCTGATGGGCACCGGCGTGTTCGGCTTTCTGATCAAGCCTTTCCTGATGTGGATGATCGAGGCCCACGGCTGGCGGGCTGCCTATCTGGTCACCGGCGCCCTGCCCCTGGTCATCGCCCTGCCGGTGGCCCTGCTGGCCTTCAAGGACCCCGGCGTCGGCCGCGTCCACACCGAGAGCGCCCCGCTACCGGGCCTGACCCTGCCGCAGGCTTTGCGCGATGCGAAGTTCTGGCTGATCGCCGGCGGCTTCCTGCTGTTCTCGTTCGCCATCGCCGGCCCGCTGCCCAATCTGGAAAACATGCTGAAGCTGAAGGGCTTCACCAAGGCCGAGATCGTCAGCCTGGCGCCCGTCGTCGGCCTGTCGGTGATCGCCGGACGCGTGGCCGGCGGCTGGCTGGTCGACCGCTTCTGGGCCCCGGCCGTGGCGCTGGTGCTGCTGTGCCTGCCGGCTCTGGGCTGCCTGATCCTGCACGGCCAGGACCCTGGCTTCACCGGCGCGCTGGTCGCCATCGCCCTGGTCGGGGTCGCGGCGGGCATGGAGTTCGACCTCTTGGCCTTCCTGATCGCCCGCTATTTCGGAGCACGGTCCTACTCGACCCTCTACGGCTGTCTCTACTGCGCCTATGCGGCAGGGTCGGGCCTGGGGCCGGTGGCCTTCGGGGCCGACTTCGACCGCAGCGGCGGCTACCAGCTGTCGCTGGTCGTGGCGACCGTACTGCTGGTGCTGGGCGGCCTCGTCCTGCTGCCGCTGGGCCGCTACCGCTTCGCCGCCACGCACGCGGTCGAGGAAGCCAGAGTCGAAGCGGCCGCCGGAGAGCGGGTCGCCGTCCCCGGCGCCTGATCCCCGGCAGTCGGATTTTCGCGCCGAGGCGCTCCCACGCTCCGCCCGACGGGCGCAAGCTGACGCCGATTGAGTAGGAGTGCGCCATGACCGGTCGCGTCAACGAAGGGCCGATCCAGGCCTATGACGGCCCGCCCGACTATCGCAAGGTCGGCCGCCACGGGGTGTTTCCCGAGATGTCGCACGACGAGATCGAGCGGCTGAACGTCCTGGCCCAGCTCAACCGCCACCTGTCGACCCGCCTCATCCCCGGCGTGAAGCAGGCCTGGGAGACCCGCGTCGAACCGGCCTTCCAGAAGACCCACGGCCGCGCCCCCGAGGATCGCCACGAGGTCCGCAAGGCCCTGCTGAAGGATCCCGCCTTCCAGACCTGGTCGGCCCTGCGTCGCCTGACCATGGAGCAGCGCCAGCAGGCCGGCCGCTGGACCACCCTGCGCCAGGCCGAGGAACTGGCCGCCAAGGCCGCCGCGCTGAACGCCAGCTCTGGCCAGCTGGAACTCGATCCCACCCTGCCGATCCCGCGCTACGTCTCGGCGGTGGACCACCACTGCATGCCCGGCAGCTATCACGTCGAGCGCTTCGAGGGCGACGTCTCGGGCGGCGCCAACTACGACCATGGCGGCTTCGCCACCACCGGGGGCCTCTTGGGCCGCTTCTCCGACGGCGGCGGCCACGCCGTGGTGCGCTGGGTCAAGCGCCGGCTGCCGGACTTCAAGCCCAGGCGCATCCTCGACATCGGCGCCACCGTCGGTCACAGCGTCCTGCCGATCGCCCAGGCCTTCCCGGACGCCGAAGTGGTGGCCATCGACGTCGGCGGGCCGATGCTGCGCTACGCCGCCGCCCGCGCCGCCTCGCTGGGCGTGGCCAACATCCGCTTCGTCCAGGCCGACGGTGCCGATCTGTCGCGCTTCGAAAACGAGAGCTTCGACTGGGTGCAGACCACCATGTTCCTGCACGAACTGTCGCTCACCTCGATGAAGGCCATCTTCGCCGAGAGCCGCCGCGTGCTCGCGCCCGGCGGCGTCGTCCTGCACGTCGAGCAGCCGCAGTACGCGCCGACCATGCCGCTGTTCGAGCAGGCCATGCGCGACTGGGACGCCTTCTACAACAACGAGCCGTTCTGGAGCACGCTGCACGAGATCGACCTGGACGCCCGCATGGTCGAGGCCGGCTTCGCCGCCGACGAGCTGATCCATGACGGCGTCACCGCCGTGGTCGACCGCGAGGTCTTCCCCGACGCCGCCGACGACGACAGCGAAGACTATGGGCGAAAAGCAGCCTGGCGCGTGATCGGAGCCCGGAAGGCCTCCAAGGAAGCACAATGAGCATCGCAGACGCCCTGGCCGACGCCGGCGCCAAGCCCGCCGGCAAGCGCCCCTATTTCTTCGCCAATCCCGAGGTCGAGCGCGTGCTGGCCGTGACCATGGCCGTGGTCCAGGAACTGGCCGTCACCCGCGCCCGGCTCGACACGCTGGAGCGCGTGCTGGAGGCCCAGGGCGGTTTCGACCGCGCGCAGATCGAACGCTTCGAACCGTCGGCCCAAGCCGCCGCCGAGCGCGGCCTGTGGCTGCAGGAGTATCTCGCCCGCGTGCTGCGCATCGTCCAGCAAGAGGCCGAGGCCGCCGTCGCGACGGGTGATGTCGCCTCCGAAGACGTGGCCGTCGAGCTGCGCGACTAGCTTTTTTTCAGGACCTGATCGATGAACCTTCTTAGGGCCGCCACCCTGGTGACGCCGAACGTCGCCGCGACCGCGCAGCGCTACGCCCAATGGCTGGACTACACGGTGGTCGAGCAGGGCGAGGTCCCCGCCGACCTCGCCGCCAGCTGGGGCGCCCCGGCCAGCGCCGGCCGCCCCTACGCCGTGCTGCAACCGGCCAGCGGCGCCGACGTCTTCCTGCGCTTCGTCGAGGGCGATCCGGTGCCGGAATACCGCCCCCTGCGCACCTACGGCTGGGCGGCGATCGAGATCTGCTGCCAGGACGTCATGGCCGTGAACGAGCGCATGCAGTCCGCGCCGTTCGAGATCATCGGCCCGCCCAAGCGCATCGACGGCCTGCCCACCATCCATCCGATGCAGGTCAAGGGTCCGGACGGCGAGATCGTCTACCTCACCGAGATCGTCTCGCCCGGCAACGGCCTGCCCCATCCCGGCAGCCTGATCGACAAGCTGTTCATCCTCGTCCTGGCCAGCGACGACATGGACGCCAGCGGCGCCTGGTTCGGCCAGACCCTGGGCCTGGACGTCGGCGCGCCGATGACCATCGTCTACAACATGATCAACGACGCCTTCGAGCTCCCCAAGGACAGCCGCCACGCCCTGGCGACGGCGACCTATCAGAAGGACGTCTTCCTCGAGTTCGACCAGTACCCGGCCGAAGCCACCGTGCGCCCCGGCCACGCCGGCGCCCTGCCGCCGGGGATCGCGATCTGCACGCTCAAGCACCCGGATTTCGACAGCGTCCAGGGCGACTGGATCGTCGCCCCCACAGCCCGCGACGGCGCCGTCTACGGCGGCAAGCGCGCCGGCGTGCTGCGCGCGCCGGGCGGGGCGCTGGTCGAAGTGGTGGAGGTCTAGCGCGCCTCCCGAGCAACCGAACGGCTACTCGGGATACTATGAGCGCCTAGCTGGTGTGACAGGTCGGAGAGCAGTACTTGCACCCATTGGATTGCGAGTAGTAGCGCTTCGCCTCAGTCACAGCTGGGCTGCAACTCGAAAAATCGCCCAAGTATGTCTTGCTGCTGGGCATCCAACCGCAACCATCGACGTGGACCTCATGGTCCCCGTTGGTTTGAGCGTTGTTGTTTACATAGTAGCTAGCCATTGTTCCCTCCCTGTTTCTAGAAGCGGCTTAGCCTTGCTAGGAGGCACGGAAGGAACAGGGACTTTTGTGCCAATCGTCACATTTTGCCGCGTATTTTTCGCGACAAAGTGACGCAGAAACAGTCACTTACAGCGTCACCACGACCTTCCCGAACGCGCCCTGGTCGGCGCGGGCGTAGGCGCCTTCGATGGCGTCGAGGCCGAACACCGCGTCGACCACAGGGACAATGCCCTTGGCCGCCACGAAGTCCGACAGCGCCTGGTGGTCGGCGCGCGAGCCGACCGAGATCGCCGTGGCGCGCTGGGCGGCCATGACCATGGCCGAGGCGTCCAGCGTGCCGCCGAAGCCGTCCAGCGCGCCGATGACGGCCACGTGGCCGCCGACGCCGAGCGCGCCTTGCGACCTGGCCAGGGTGCCGGCGCCGCCCAGTTCCAGGGCGTGCTGCACCCCACCCAAGGAGGCCTCCTTCACCGGGACTTCCCAGTCGGGCGTGGTGCGGTAGTTCACCGTCAGGTCGGCGCCCAGCTGCGCCGCCCGGGCCAGCTTGGCGTCGTCGCCGCCGACCACGGCCACCTTGGCCCCGAAGGCCTTGGCGATCTGCAGCCCCCACAGCGAGACGCCGCCGGTGCCCAGGGTCACCACCCAGTCGCCGGCCTGAAGGCCGCCATGGGTGACCAGCGATGACCATGCGGTGACGCCCGAGCAGGTCAGGGTCGCGCCCTGCACGAAGTCCAGGCTGTCGGGCAGCTTCACGACGCCGCCGGCCGACAGCACCACGTGCTGCGCCAGCACGCCCGCACCGCCCGCGCCCAGCGACGAGATCACCGCCGGGAAGGTGATGCGGCCGCCGGCCCAGTTCTGGAAGAAGGTCGAGGCGACGCGGTCGCCCACGGCCAGGTCCTCGACGCCTTCACCGACCGCGACGATCTCGCCGGCGGCGTCCGACAGCGGGGTGAAGCCGTCGGCCTCGCCCACCGGATACCAGCCCTGGCGGATCATCACGTCGCGGCGGTTCAGGGCCACGGCGCGCACCCGCACCAGCACCTCGCCCGGCCCCGGCGTCGGGACCGGCACGATGCTATCGGCCAGCTCGAAGCCCTGGCCGGCGCGGACGAGGGAGAAACGGCGATTGGTCATGGGCGGGGTCCACTGAAGGGGGCTGTTCGGAGGCGTGGTTTCGACGCCGGCCGCGAAGGCCAGCAGGGTCTCGGCGAAGATCTCGGGTTCCAGCTCGGGCGCGGCGACGCCGGTCTTGCCCTGGGTGGTGACCACCACGCCCGGGCGGGCCTTGCGGATGCGGCCGACGAAGCCGGCCAGCGGATCGTCCGCCGCCTGCAACACGGTCACCGGGCAGGTCACGCCCTCGAAGACGCTGGCGAAATCCTGATCGAAGATCGCCCCGAAGGCCTGGTTGCGGCCGTCCGGCGCGCCGATCGCGCCCAGGAACTCGGTCTGCACCAGCTGGGCGTCGAAGCGGGGCAGCAGCCCCTTCATCGTTCCCCAGGACTGGATCAGATAGGCGCCGTGCGCGTCGATCGGCGCGGCCTGGCCGACCTGGGCGCGGAACATCTCGCGCTCCTCGGCGGTGGCGAACAGCACGCCGTTCAGCAGCAGCGAGCGCACGCGGTCGGGCGCGGCCACGGCGATCTCGGCGCCGATGTGGGTGCCGGTATGGTGGCCGGCCAGGTGGAAACGCTCGACGCCCAGGGCGTCCAGCGCCGCCAGCAGCCAGGCGCCGTAGTCCACCGTCGAGGGCAGGCCTTCCGGCTTGAACGACTGGCCAAAGCCGGGCGTGTCCAGCGCGATCGCAGCGCGGCGACCGGCCAGGCGCGCCAGCACGCCGTCGAAGCAGGCCGAGCTGACCGGGGTGCGGTGCAGAAGCACGATCGGATCGCCGGGGCCGTCCACCCGGCGCAGGTGCACCTGGCCGGCGGGCGTATCGGCATAGGCTTTGCGGATGAGCGTCACGGGGGCTCCAGCGGAATCTTCGAGCCTCGGTCCTAGCGCCCGGTCCTCGCGGGCTCCGCCCGCCCGAGGCCGTTATCCGCACAGCGGCGAAGATCGCGGCCGCCCAGCCCTCGCCTTCAAGGCCGGTTCAAGTCGGCGCCAGCAACGAACAAGAGAGCACGCCATGACCACGGTCCTGATCACCGGCGCCAATCGCGGCATCGGCCTGGAGCACGCCCGCCAATACGCCGCCGCCGGCGCGGACGTCATCGCCACCTGCCGCGACCCGGCCGCCGCCGCCGAGCTGCAAGCCATCGCCGCCGCCCATCCGGGCAAGGTGCGGATCGAGGCCCTGTCGGTGAACGACGCCGCGTCCGTCGCCGCCCTGGCCGAGCGGCTCAAGGGCGCAGCCATCGACGTGCTGATCAACAACGCCGGCACCTACGGTCCCATCCCCCTGCCCGACGGCATGGCCCACCAGACCCTGTCCGGCATGGACTACGACATCTGGGCCGACATCCTGGCCACCAACGTCGTCTCACCGTTCCGCATCACCGCCGCCCTGATCGACAACCTCAAGGCCGGCGAGACCAAGACCATCGTCATGATGTCCAGCGGCCTCGCCTCGATCGGAACCAATGTCTACGGCGGCTCGCACGCCTACCGCTCGTCCAAGGCGGCGCTGAACATGCTGGCCAAGGGCCTGGCCGTGGAGCTGAAGGGCGACGGCGTCACCGTCATCGCCATGGCCCCCGGCTGGACCCGCACCGCCCTGGGCGGCCCCGACGCCCCCTACTCCGTCGAGGAAAGCGTCGCCGGCCAGCAGAAGGTGATCGCCGGGCTGAGCCTGGACGATACGGGCAAGTTCCTGGATCTGGCGGGGGCCGAGGTGGCTTGGTGAGGCCTTCCTCCATCGGGAGATGGTTCCTACTTGCCGGATCCCACCTTCCGTAAAATCCCCGCGAAAGCGGGGACCCAGGTGTTTTATCGTCGAGCGCCGTAGGTTTCAGAAAAAGCCTGGGTCCCCGCTTTCGCGGGGATTTTACGGGGTGGGATAGCGCCGCCAGCGGCGTAACCCTTCCCCCATAGGCAGAGTTCTCGGTCAGCGCCCCTACCGCAAGTTCAGCACCGCATAGACCTTCTCCACCACCTGCTGCGGCGAGAACGGCTTGAGGAGATAGGTGGTCGCCCCCGCGCCCATGGCGGCGGCGATGCGGTCCAGGCGACCATCGCCGGTCAGCATGACCACCGGCGTGTCGCGATGCGCCTCGTCGGCGCGCAGCATCTTCAGCAGTTCGGTGCCGTCGACGTCGGGCATGCGGATGTCGATCAGCCAGATCGAGGGCTTGTCCATCGCCGCCGCGTGCAGCGCGCTGCGGGCGCTCTCGAACGCCTGGACGAGATAGCCAGACTTGGCCAGCGCCCCTTCGAGGAAGGTGAGCAGCACCGGGTCGTCATCGACCACGAACACCCGCCCCTTGATCCAGTTGCGCTCCATGCGGCCTCGTTGCGCGTTAACCGTGCGAGCCACACTCTCACAAGGCTTTGCGGTCGAAAACGGCGCGCAGGTTGCAGCCGGGAACAGCTCGCCCCGGCTGCTTTTCCGTTCAGCCGTACGCCATGCCCCGCTGCACGCCGGGCCGCGTTCCGATGAAGCCTTCGTAGCGCGCCAGGTTCGGATACGGACCAAGCCCGCCCTCCAGCCGCTTGGCCGAATTGGCCACCACCGGGAAGAACAGCGCGTCGAGGATCGTGAACCGCCCGCCCAGCATGTAGTCGCGGGTCGAAAGCCGCGCGTCGAACGCCGCCAGCTGCTCGTGGCAGTCGGCGATCGAGCGCTCGATCAGCCACGGCGTCTTCTCGGGCGCCAGGAAGGTCGCCACGAACTGGTTGGTGAAGGCCCCGGCCACCGACGACGACACCGCCGAGGCCCACATCAGGAACTCGGCCTGTTCGGCCGCCCCCTTGGGCAGCAGCGCACCGCCGGCTTTCTCGGCCAGGTACCAGGCGATGGCCAGGGTCTCGGAGACGACGATCGGCGCGCCGTCCGGCCCGTCGGGATCGACGATGGCCGGCGCCTTGCCGAACGGGCTCAGCGCCTTGTAGGCGGCCTGCTTGTGCTCGCCGGCCATCAGGTCGATCGGGGTGGCCGCATAGGCCAGCCCCGTCTCCTCCAGCACGATCCGCGCCTTCTGACCGTTGGCCGTGTTGACGGTGTGAAACTGGATCATCGCTGCAAGCTCCTCAGGCCGTGGCCGCTTCGAGCTCGAGGCTCTTGTACATCGACTGCAGCAGCAGGTACTCGCGGCGCTGGTCCGGGTCGGCCAGGATCTGGCGCATCTTGGCCTCGCGCTCGGCATAGGCCTCGGCGGTGCCGGCCTCCATCGCCGCCTTGTTGGCGATGGTCTGGGTCTGGATGAACTTGTGCATCACCGCCCGCCGCTGGCGGTCGTAGAGCGGCAGCAGCTTCTCCGGATCGGCCTTGTCCTGCAGGATGGCGACCAGCTTCTCGGTCAGGCTCCAGACGTCGTGGATGCCCGAGTTCATGCCGAACCCGCCCAGCGGATTGTTGAGGTGGGCGGCGTCGCCCGCCAGCAGCACCCGGCCCACATGGTAGGTCTTGGCCACCCGCTGGTGCACCTTGTAGAGCGTGCGGTGCACGGTCTGCACGGTCTCGCCGTCACCGATCAGCCCGCCCAGCACCTCGGCCTTCTTGGCGTCCGACAGCAGGCTCTCGTCGCTCTCGTCGCCGTTGGCCGGCACCAGGATCCGCCACAGAGACGGCACCCGCAGCAGCACGCACCATTCCTTGGGATCGGCCACGTAGTTGACGTGGGCCAGCCCGTTGAAGTGGTCCTCCAGCGGCCAGTCGGTCGACAGGGTCAGGAACTTCTCCGGATAGGTGAAGCCCTCGAACTCGATGTCCAGCCACTTGCGCACGATCGAATTGGCCCCGTCGGCGCCGATCAGATAGTCGCAGCGCACCTGCTCTATGCCGAACGGCGCCTCGATCGAGACGGTGACGCCCTGGTCGTCCTGGGTGAAGTGGGCCAGGCGGTGCGAGAACCGCACCTGCCCGTTGGGATGGCCGGCCAGCTTCTCGGTCAGCAGGCGCGCCAGCTTGAACTGCTCGCACTGCAGCCGGTACGGATGCTCGCTGATGTCGGACAGCTCGCCCATGTCGAAGGCCAGCACCTCGCCCGTCGTGCGGTTGCGATAGTGATAGACCGGCGCGCGCAGGCCCTGGGCCTCCAGGTCCTCCAGCACGCCCAGCGCCTTCATCATGTCGAGCGTCGGCGGATGCATGGTCGAGGCCCGAAGGTCCTCGGGACAGCGCGGCGCGCTCTCCAGCAGCAACACATCGACGCCGAGCTGCGCCAGCCGATAGGCGGCCACCGAGCCCACGGGCCCGGCGCCCGCTACGACGACTTGGAATCGTTCCACGGAACCTCGCTAGTTTTTGGTCGGCGGGTGCGGGCGCGGCTTCCCCACGCGCCCCGTCACACGCGTCAATCTCAGTCGACGACGATCATGCGGACCACGACGGTTCCCGCGCCCTGGCGCAGGACCTTGGCGGCCTGGTACTCCGGCGAATGCAGGTAGGCCTTGGCGGCCGCGGCGTCGGGATAGCGGGTGACGATCACGCGCTCGCCCTCGGGCACCTCGCCCTCCAGGACCTCGGTGACCGGCCCCCGCACATAGGTCTCGCCGCCGAAGCGCTCGGCGAGGCCGGCGATGGCCTTCACATATTCCCCGAAGCGGGGCGCGTCGGTGATGACGGTCGTCGCGATGATAAAAGCGGCCATGGTCTCGTCCCCCGGGGAGAATTTCCGTTGTGGTTCAACGACGACCCTAGCGACGCCCGCCCATCCCGCTTCCCCGGCGCTTTTTCCTATCCGCCGGGCGGATATCGGCCGCTGGGCTGCGGCGCGGACGATCCGGCTTTGCCATTCCTCGGCCATCGAAACGTCGAGGGAAGCGTCATGCCGGATTCATTGGGACACCGCCTGAAGTATGCGGTGATCGCGCCGTCGACCAACACCAGCGTCCAGCCCGAATACGACGACATGCGCCCGCGCGGCGTCACCAACCACTTCCAGCGGATCGCCATTCCGGACACCAAGGTCACCGACGACGAGTCGTTCATGGTGATGCTGCAGAACATCCGCGACGCGACGATGGACAGCGTCGACGTCGCCATGAGCATGGACCCGGCCTGCGTGGTCATGGGCATGTCGGCCGAGACCTTCTGGGACGGCGCCGACGGCGCCGAACGCCTGACCCAGCGCATGCTGGAGCGCACCAAGGGCGTTCCGGTGGTCATGGGCTCCACCGCCGTCGACGCGGCGCTGAAGGCCTATGGCGGCATCAAGAAGATCGGGGTCATCACCCCCTACATGCCGGTCGGCGACAACCAGGTGCGCAAGTTCTTCGAGGACCTGGGCTACGAAGTCATCCAGGTGAAGGGCTTGAAATCGCCCTCGCCGATGCTGATCGCCCACGAAAGCCCGCAGACGCTGAAGCGCGCGGCCATCGAGGTCTCGGAAGGCGCCGACGCCGTCGTCCAGTGCGGCACCAACCTGGCCTTCGCCAAGGTCGCCGGCATCGCCGAGTTCTGGCTGGAAAAGCCGGTCGTGGCCATCAACACCGCCACCTACTGGCATGCTCTCCGGAGCATGGGAATTACCGACAAGATCGACGGCTTCGGCTCGCTCCTGCTCGAGCACTAGGGATCAAAGGGCATCAGTATGGAATACGATTACGTTCCGCTTCCGCACCGCAAGCCGCTGACCTGGCCAAACGGCGCGCGCGTGGCCCTGGTCCTGACCTTCAACCTGGAGACCTGGGACCTCACCAAGCCGACCAAGGAGAAGTACTACGCCGGCGGGCCGCCGATCCTGCCCGACGTGCTGGCCGGCGATACGCCCGACTTCCCCAACTACACCTGGCGAGAATACGGCCAGCGGGTGGGCATCTGGCGGCTGTTCGACCTCTTCGACGAGATGGGGATCAAGGCCAGCTGCACCACCAACGCGGTGACCTTCGAGCGCCGCAAGGCCATGACCGACGCCTGCCTGGAGCGCGGCTGGGAGCTTCTGGCCCACAACTGGGAACAGGGCGAACTGCTGACCGACTTCGCCCATGACCCGGCCAAGGAGCGCGACATCGTCCTGCGCTCGCTGGAGCAATACGAGCGCTTCGTCGGCAAGCGGGCCAAGGGCTGGCTGTCCTCGTCGCTGCGCGGCACGCTGCAGACCGCCGACATCCTGGCCGAGCACGGCTGCACCTTCTATTGCGACCTGCTCAACGACGATCAGCCCTACCTGCTGCGCACGCCCAACGGCCCGATCGTCTCGACGCCCTATTCCAACGAGATCAACGACTTCACCCTGCTCACCCGCCGCGGCCACACCACCGACGAATACCGCGACGTGCTGATCGAGGAACTGAACGTCCTCTACAAGGAAGGCGCCACCTCGGGCCGGCTGATGAACGTCGGCCTCCACCCGCACGTCTCGGGCCGGGCCTATCGGATCCGCGCCCTGCGCGAGTTCATCCAGCACGCCAAGAGCCTGCCGGGCGTGTGGTTCGCCACGCGCGAGGAGATCGCCGACTGGTATCTGGCCAACCACGAGAGCCACATCCCGACGGGCGCTTCCCCCAATAAGGCTGGCCAGTGACCAGCGTCGCCCAGCGCCTGCGCGAGCGGCTGGCGGCCGGCCCCGACGGCCGCCGCCGGCT
>NZ_QHJY01000024.1 GCF_003185805.1 Caulobacter sp. D5 | reverse complement strand
GGGACCTTCACCTTCGACGTCACCGCCACCGACAGCTCGACGGGGACCGGCGCGCCGTTCACCGGCGTGCGGAGCTACACCCTGACCGTCTCGGCGCCGACCATCACGATCTCGCCCACCACCCTGGGCACGGTCGTGGTCGGCACGGCGGTCAGCCAGACGATCACCGCGTCGGGCGGGACCAGCGGTTACACCTTCGCGGTGACCAGCGGCGCCCTCCCGGCCGGTCTGACCCTGTCCGGCGACCTGCTCTCGGGCGTGCCGACGGCCTCGGGTTCGTTCAACTTCACGATCACCGCCACCGACTCCAGCACCGGCGTGGGCCCCTACACGGGTTCGCGGGTTTATAACGTCACGGTCGGCGCGCCGACCCTGACCATGAGCCCGGCCAACCTGTCGGCTGCGACCCAGCACTCCGCCTATAACGAGACGATCACCGCCACCGGCGGCACGTCGCCCTACACCTACACCGTGACGTCCGGCGCGCTGCCGACCGGCGTCACCCTGTCGACCGGCGGTGTGCTCTCGGGCACGCCGACCGTCACGGGAACCTTCAACATCACCATCCGGGCCACCGACTCCACGACCGGCAGCGGGCCGTACATCGTCGAAACGGCCTACAGCCTGGCCGTGAACGTGCCTGCGCCGCCGACGTCGGGGGCGGTCTCCACGACCGTCGCCGCCAACAGCAGCGACAACACGGTCACCCCGGCCCTGTCCGGCGTGCCGGCGACCTCGGTCGCCGTCGCCACCGCCCCGGCCCACGGGACGGCCACGGTCAGCGGGATGACCTTCCTCTACACGCCGACGGCCGGCTACTCGGGCGTCGACAGCTTCACCTACACCGCCTCCAACGCCGGCGGGCCTTCGGCTCCGGCCACGGTCTCGATCACGGTGACCGCGCCGACCCTCGTGGTCGCCGGGACCCCGACGGGCGGCACGGTGGCGGTCGCCTATACGGACGCGACCTTCACGGCCACGACCGGCACGGCGCCCTACACCTTCGCCGGCGCTTCCCTGCCGGCGGGCCTGGCGCTGAGCACGGCCGGGGTGCTCTCGGGCACGCCGACCGCCGCCGGGACGTTCAACGCGGTGATCACGGCTACCGACGCCTACGGGGCGACCGGTTCGGCCAGCTTCCCGATCACCATCGCCGCCCCGACGGTGACGATCACCAGCCCGACGGCCGGCGCTCTGCCGACCGCCACGGCCTTCGTCGCCTACAGCCAGACCTTCGCGGCCACGGGCGGCGTCGCGCCCCGCACCTTCGCGGTCACCGCCGGCGCTCTGCCGCCCGGCCTGACCCTGAGCACGACGGGCGTGCTCTCCGGCTCGGCGACGGCCACCGGCTCCTACAACTTCTCGATCACGCCGAGCGACGGCTCGGGCTCGCCGGGTCCCTATGCGGGGACTCCGTCGGCCTACAGCCTGACGGTCGGCGCGCCGGCCATGACCCTGTCGCCGGCCAGCGTGCCGAACGGCACGGTCACCGTGCCCTACACCGCCACCTTCTCGGCGGCGGGCGGCACGTCGCCCTACACCTACCTGGTCACCGCCGGCGCCCTGCCGATGGGGCTGACCCTCAGCTCGGCCGGCGTGATCTCCGGCGCGGCCGTCCAGGCGGCGAGCGGCAGCTTCACCTTCACGGTGACCGCCACCGACGCCAACGGCTTCACGGTCTCCGGCGCCTACGGCCTGACGATGGCCCAGGTCACCCTGGTCACCGGCACGCCGTCCAGCGGCGTCGGCGGCCAGGCCTATGGCGAGGCGCTGTCGACCACCGGCGGCACGGGTCCCTACACCTACGCCCTGACCGCCGGCGCCCTGCCGGCCGGGATCACCCTATCCGCGGCCGGCCAGCTTTCGGGCACGCCGACCGTGGCCGGGACCTTCCCGCTCACCATCACGGCGACCGACGTCAACGGCGCGACGGGCGACACCGTTGTGAACCTCGTGATCGCGGCCCCGACCATCACGCTGCCCCCGCGGCCGCTCGATGGTACGGCCACCGTGCCCTACAGCAGCACGCTCGGGGCCACCGGCGGCGCGACGCCTTACAGCTACGCGGTGACGGCCGGGGCTCTGCCCACCGGCCTGACCCTCGCCAGCAACGGCGTCATCTCGGGCGTCGTGCCGCAGTCGGCCGTGGGGACCTACAACTTCACGGTCACCGCGACGGATGCGAACGGCTTCACGGGCTCCGCGCCCTTCACCTCGACCATCGCCCAGGTCACCCTGTCTCTGTCCCTGGCCAACGACATGGTCGAGGCGGGCCAGCCCTACAACGCGCCGGTCTCCACCATCGGCGGCACGGGCCCCTACACCTACAGCATGACCGGCGGCGCCCTGCCGCCGGGAGTGAGCTTCAGCGCCGGGGTCTTCTCCGGCGTGCCGACCGCGAGCGGGACCTACAACGTCAACGTCACCTCGACCGACAGCTACGGCGCGGTCGGGACCGGCAGCCTGCAGATCGATGTTCTGGATGCTGTCCTCGACCTGACGCCGACCTCGCTGTCGCCGGTGCCCTACGGCATCGCCTTCAGCCAGGCGTTCCAGACCACGGGCGGCGTGGCGCCGTACAGCTACACCGTGACCGGCGCCCTGCCGGCCGGGGTGAGCTTCAGCGCCGCCGGCGTGCTTTCGGGCACGCCGACCGAGGCCGGGAGCTTCCCGCTCCAGATCCGGGTCACCGACACCACGGGCGGCCGGGGTCCGTACTCCCAGCGTTACGACATGACGCTGGTGGTCGAAGAAGCCCCGCCGCCGGTGGTCGAGCCGACCAACACCACGACTCCGGCCGGTTCGCCGACCACCATCGACGTCTCGAACCTGATCGACGGCTTCTACGACAGCGTCATCATCGTCGACCCGCCGCAACACGGCACGGCGACGGTCACCGGCAGCGCGTCGCGGATGCGGTCGCAAGGCTCGGGCACGGTCCAGATCATCTACACGCCGAACCCCGGCTACTATGGTCAGGACAGCTTCACCTACGCCGCCACCGGTCCCGGGGGCACCTCGTCGCCGGCCGCGATCAGCGTCGCCGTCGCCGCCCCGGCCCCGGTCGTGGTCGACGACACCGCTTCGCTCGCCGCCAACGCGACGGTGAACATCGCGGTGACCGCCAACGACACCGGTCCGATCAGCACCATCGCCATCGCCACGGCTCCCAGCCACGGCACGGCGACGGTGTCGGGCCTGACCGTGAACTACGCTCCGGCCACCAACTTCTTCGGTACGGACACCTTCACCTACACGGCCACCGGCGAAGGCGGCACGGGCGGTCCGGCGACGGTCACCGTCACGGTCACCCCGCTGGCCACGCCGACCCAGACCGCCCAGGTCATCACCGTCCTGGCTGGTCAATCGACCACCCTGGCGGCGACCCAAGGCGCCACGGGCAGCCCGTTCACGAGCGTCACCGTCGCCACCGCCCCGACCAAGGGCACGGCCACGATCAACGGTCTGAACATCGTCTACACCCCGGCCACGGGCTTCTCGGGCGCCGACGCCTTCACCTACCGGATCAACAATCCCTTCGGGGCCTCTGATCCGGTGCCGGTGACGGTGACGGTCAACCCGGCGCCGCTCACGGCCCCGCCGATCACCGTCGAGATCCTCGCCGGCCAGAAGGCGGTCGTGAACCTGGTGACCAACGCCAGCGGCGGGCCGTTCATCGGCGCGGCGGTGGTGGCGATCACCCCGGCCAACTCGGGCGCGGCGGTCATCACCAACCCCTCGACCGGCGCCTACACCCTGACCTTCACCCCCGACAACGCCTTCGCGGGCACGGCGGTGGTGACCTACACGCTGAGCAACGCCTTCGCGACTTCGGCCCCAGGCCGGATCAACGTGATCGTCACGGCTCGTCCCGATCCCTCGCAGGATCCGGAAGTGAAGGGTCTGGTCGCGGCTCAGGACGCGGCGGCCATCCGGTTCGCCGACGCCCAGATCAGCAACTTCAACCGTCGCCTCGAGCAACTGCACAACGGCGGCGGCGCGGGTCGCGGGTTCGGGGTCAGCGTCCGCGGCGGCAACACCGAGCGGGAAGACGGGCTGGAAGCGCGCGAGCGGTTCCGCAAGTACGCCAGCCTCGGGATGAACGACGCGGCCGATCCGTCCTCGCCGCTGCTGCCGGCCGCCTCGTCGGCCGACGCGGCGCCCGGGAACGACGGCGAAGACGGCCAGGCCGGTCCCAAGCGCTGGGGCGTGTGGGCCGCGGGTTCGGCCGACTTCGGGATGCGTGACACGGTCGGTTCGCAAAGCGGCTTCCGCTTCACGACCGACGGTCTCACCGCCGGCGCCGACTACCGGGTCAACGGGCAGTTCGCCTTCGGTGTGGGCTTCGGCTACGGCCGAGACTCCAGCCGGGTCGGCAAGAACGGCACCAAGAGCCGGGCCGAAAGCTACAGCGCCGGCCTCTACGCCAGCCTGCAGCCGAGCGAGAAGACCTTCGTCGACGGGGTCATCGGCCTCGGATCGCTGGACTTCGACACCCGCCGCTACGTCACCACGACGGGCGAGCTGGTGAACGGCCAGCGTGACGGCGACCAGGTGTTCGCGGCTCTGACCTTCGGGGTCGAGCATCGGACCCCGACCAGCCTGCTGTCGCCCTACGGACGGGTGGCCTACAGCCGGTCGGTCCTGGACGCCTTCTCGGAAGACGGTGGCGGACCCTACGGTCTGACCTACCACTCGCAGACCGTGCGCAGCCTGACCGGCACGCTGGGCCTGCGCGGGGAGTTCGCCCGCAAGACCGCCGCCGGCCTGCTGGCGCCGCGCTTCCGGGTCGAGTACTCGCACGACTTCGAGAAGGCCAACGACGCCCTGCTCAGCTACACCGACTGGGTGGGCGGGCCGACCTACCGCCTGGCGGTGGATCCGATCGACCGCGACCAGCTGCGGCTGGAACTCGGGGCCGACCTGACGGTCAAGAGCGGCTGGAAGATCGGTCTGGACTTCGACAACTCGGTGTCGAAGGACAGCGACAGCCAGGGGGTCCGCCTCTCGGTCCAGTCGCCCTTCTGATCCTGACCCGGAGCCCTCTCCCCTTGCGGGAGAGGGTGGCCCCCGCGAAAGCGGGGGTCGGGTGAGGGGTCTCTCAGACGTCGAACGCCGCGACAGCCGACCAGCTGTCGCGGCGTTTTTCGTGAGTGCGACACCTCATCCGTCGGCGGAGTTTATCCTCGGGCCGGCCTTTGGCCGGACCCGGGGGCCGACACCCCGGATCAAGTCCGGATGAGGCTCTTCTCCCGCAAGGGGAGAAGGAACACACGAAAAACGCCCGGCGGGTCGGACCCGCCGGGCGTTCTCGTCTTCAGCGATGCGCGAAGGTCAGCGGTCGAAGTTGCGGGCCAGCAGGAAGCCGAACACCGCGCCGGCCACGAAGGTCCCCAGCGCCAGGGCCAGGGGGTGGTCCTCGGCGGCCTTGTGGGCGGCTTCGGCCTTGGGTTTGGACCAGGCGATGGCCGCGTCGGTCTTGTCGTGCACGTAGTCGCGGGCGACCTGGGTCTTTTCGGTGGCGGTCTCGGCGACGGTGGCGGCGGCCTTCTTGACCGCGGCGGTGGCCTTGGAGGCGGTCTTCTTGGCGCTGCTCTTGGCGCGGGCGGAAGCGGCGCTGGCCTCGCCGGCGAGATCGGTCTTGATGGTGGCGTCGGTCATCGGCGTCTCCCGATTTGGGGTGTGTTCGAGGGCCCTGGGGGTCCTGGGGGCCCTGAGGGCGTTGGAGGGCGCGGCGGCGCGCGCGGTGGGTCTGGAGACTAACACCTGGCGAGCCGGTTTGGTTCGGACAAGAGGGGCGGGCGACAGCTTTTGCGTGCATCGCCCCGCAGATGTCCCGGAGGGCGGCTCCGAGCGCTCCGGTCCCCTGGCGGCCTCAGTTGTCGCGCACGACCTTCAGCACGGCCTCGCCGTAGCGGTCGAGCTTGCCCTGGCCCACGCCGCCCGACTTGCCCAGGGCCGGCAGGGTCGTGGGACGCGCGGCGGCGATCTCGGCCAGGGTGGCGTCGTGGAAGATGACGTAGGGCGGCACGTGCTGGGCCTGGGCCTGGTCCTTGCGCCAGGCGCGCAGGGCCTCGAACAGCAGCTGGTCGCCCGGCGGCACGGTGAGGGCCTGGCGTCGGCGCAGGCTCTTGCCGCTTCCACCGCCGCCCTTGCCGCCGGCGTCGCCCCCGGGGGCCTGGCGCAGCGACACCTGCCGCTCGCCGCGATAGACTTGGCGCACGCCCTCGGCGTCGCCGAGGCCGATCAGCGGCCGGCCGTCATTGGGGTCCTCGCGCAGCAGGCCCTCGAACACCAGGGTGTCGAGCAGGTCGCGCCAGCCTTGCGGGCTGAACTCCTTACCGATGCCGAAGGTCGACATCTGGGCTTCCTGCTGCGTGACGTCCTTGGTCTTGCCCAGCAGGTGGTCGATCAGGCGCCCACGCCCGAAGCGTCCGCCCAGGCGATGGGCGGCCGACAGGGCCTTCTGCGCCGCCTGGCTGGCGTCGATCCCGCTCGGCGGCGAGACGCAGATGTCGCAGGTTCCGCAGCGCTCCACCCCCTCCTCGCCGAAATAGCGGCGGACAGCGGCGGCGCGGCAGGTCATGCCCTCGAGCATGGCGTAGAACTGCCGCAGCTTGCGGCTCTGCACCTGCTTGACCTCGTCGGGGGACTCGCGGCTGTCGATGCGGCGGCCGGCCCAGGCGAGATCCGAGCTGCTGTAGAGGGTGATGCCCTCGGCGGGCTGGCCGTCGCGCCCGGCGCGGCCGATCTCCTGCCAATAGGCCTCGATGGCGGCCGGCGGGTCGGCGTGGATCACGAAGCGGACGTCGGGCTTGTCGACCCCCATGCCGAAGGCGATGGTCGCCACCATCACCGCCTCGTCGGCCTCGAGGAACTGCTCCAGGCGGCGGGCGCGGACGGTCTTGTCGAGGCCGGCGTGATAGGCCAAGGCCGGCACGCCGTTGTCGATCAGCGCCTGGGCCAGCTTCTCGGTCGAGTCCCGGCTGCCGGCATAGACCACGCCGGCGCGGCCCGGCCGCTCGGTGACCAGCTCGATCACCCGGTCATGGCCCTTGCCGCGCTTGCGCTCGGCGTTGAGGGCCAGTTCGGGGCGGGCGAAGCTGTCGACGAACTCGGCCGCGCCCTGCAGGCGCAGCTCGGCGCGGATGTCGTCGCGGGTGCGGGCGTCGGCGGTGGCGGTCACCGCCAGGCGCGGGGCGTTGGGGAAGACTTCCGCGATGCGGCCCAGCATCCGGTATTCGGGCCGGAAGTCATGGCCCCACTGGCTGACGCAGTGGGCCTCGTCGACGGCCACCAGCGACAGCGGCAGGCGCGACAGCCGCTCCAGCATCCAGCCCTGCATCAGGCCTTCGGGCGACAGATAGAGCAGATCCAGCTGGCCGGCCTCGATGCGCCGCCAGATCTCGGCGCGCTCCTCGGGCAGGGTGTTTGAGTCCAGGCGCTCGGCGGCGACCCCGGCCTGCTGCAGCCCGGCCACCTGGTCGGCCATCAGGGCGATCAGCGGCGAGACGACGAGGCCCAGGCCCGGGCGGACCAGGGCGGGGATCTGGTAGCACAAGCTCTTGCCGCCGCCGGTGGGCAGCACCGCCAGGGCGCTGCGTCCTTCCAGCAGTTCGCCGACCACCTGGGCCTGCAGGCCGCGGAAGTCCTGATGGCCGAAGGTGCGGCGCAGGACGTCGCGCGCGGCGTCGAGCGAGGGCGGGGAGGCGAGGGCGGTGGACACGTGGCTCTTCTGGCAGGGGCGGCCGCCCGCGCCAAGGCCGGAAACGGCGGATTTTTTGTTCCTGTCCCGTGGAACGGGGAGGTGGCCGCGCATCCAGACCCTCCCCTGAAGGGGGAGGTGGCCCAAAGGGCCGGAGGGGGAAGTCCCTGCTGAGCTCAACACCGCTGCTGACGGGGGCAATCACTTCCCCCTCAGTCGCTACGCGACAGCTCCCCCTTCAGGGGGAGCATCTTGGAGCCCAGTCCCACCGTCCCTTGGCGCGCTCGACCCGGGCCGGCTCATCCGCCGCAAGCCTCCGCCGGCGGGTCTGGCGCGCCGATCCGGACCGGGCCCGAGGGCGCGAGCGCCGGCCAGGGGGCCGCCGGCGCATCTGGGTTAAACCGCGTTCATCTCTCGTCAATCCTATCGCGTGTTTGGTCGGCGTGAGCTATGACACCGCCACACGGGCGGGGTTGCACGAGACCTAGGGTTACAGATGGCTAACGGCGCCTTCGGCGGAAACAAGCCGGCGAAGACTTCTCGCACGCCCCTCCAGGCGGCGCTCTATTGGGCGACGGTGCTGGGGGTCTGGGGGCTGATCTTCGTGGTCACCTTCTTTGCGGTGTTCGCGCGCGACCTGCCCGATACGTCGAAGCTTTACGACGTCACCCGCCAGCCCTCGATCAACTATCTCGACCGCTCGGGCGCCCTCTTGGCCGTGCGCGGCAGCCAGTATGCGCCGCCGGTCGATATCGACGCCCTGCCCGAATACGTGCCGGCCGCCTTCGTCGCCATCGAGGACCGCCAGTTCTACCACCACTTCGGGTTCAACCCCTGGGGCATCGGCCGCTCGCTGATCTGGAACCTGACCCACGAGGGCGGCCCCCAACGCGGCGGCTCGACCATCACCCAGCAGCTGGCCCGCAACCTCTTCCTCAGCCCGGCCCAGAACTACAAGCGCAAGGCCCAGGAGCTGATCCTGGCCGTCTGGCTGGAGCTGAAGTTCAGCAAGAAGCAGATCCTGGCCCTGTACATGAACCGGGTCTATTTCGGCGCCGGCGCCTACGGCATCGAGGCCGCCTCGCAGCGCTATTTCAACAAGCCCGCCTCGCAGCTGACGATCGGTGAATCGGCCCTGCTGGCCGGCATGATGAAGGGCCCGGCCCGCTATTCGCCGGTCAGCGCCAGCGAGCGCGCCGCCCGCCGCGCCACCGTCGTGCTCGACGAGATGGTGCGCATCAAGGCGATCACCGCCGAGCAGCGCGACGAGGCCTTCAAGACCCCGGTCCAGGTCTCGGCCACCCTGGCCAACCAGCGCGCCCAGTACTTCACCGACTATGTCGACGCCCAGGTGCGTTCGCTGGTCGGCGAGCCCACCGAGGACCTGGTGGTCGAGACCACGCTCGACCTGCCGATCCAGGTCGCGGCCGAGCGCGCCGTGCAGCTGGGCGTCGAGGGCCACCTGAAGCAGGGCGTGCAGCAGGCCGCCCTCGTGGCCATCGACGGCGAGGGCCGCATCCGCGCCTATGTCGGCGGCGAGGACTACGGCGAAAGCCAGTTCGACCGCGCCACCAGCGCCCGCCGCCAGGCCGGCTCGGCCTTCAAGCCGTTCGTCTACCTCACCGCCATGGACCAGGGCCGCAATCCGTCGGTCATGGTGGTCGACGAGCCGGTGAAGATCGGCAACTGGGAGCCGAAGAACTACACCAACACCTTCCTTGGTCCCATGACCCTGCAGACGGCCCTGGCCCAGTCGATCAACACGGTCGCAGCCCGCCTGGCCAACGAGGTCGGCACCAGCAACGTCGCCGCCACGGCCCGTCGTCTGGGGATCACCAGCAAGATCCAGCTCGACCCGTCGATGGCCCTGGGCGCCGTCGAGGTCAGCCCGCTGGAAATGGCCCAGGCCTACGCCCCGTTCGCCAATGGCGGCTTCCTGGCCAAGGGCTACGGCATCGAGCGCATCCGCACCGCCTCGGGCAAGGTTCTCTACGACCACAGCGTCGACAAGCAGCCGCGCTCGTCGGTGATCGGTTCGCCGTCGCTGCAATACATGAACCAGATGATGCGCCAGGTGGTGAACGGCGGCACGGGCGGCCGCGCCAAGGTCGCCGGCTACGACATCGCCGGCAAGACCGGCACCACCAGCGACTACAAGGACGCCTGGTTCGTCGGCTACACCGGCGGCTTCGTCGCCGCGGTGTGGACCGGCAAGGACGACAACACCGCCATGAAGCGGGTCAGCGGCGGGGGTCCGCCGGCCGAGATCTGGAAGGTGTTCATGAGCTCGGCCCTGCCGCGCCTGAAGGCCACCCCGATCCCCGGCGGCTTCGCCGAGGCGCCCGCGCCGACCAGCGATCCGATCGGCGACCTTCTGAACGCTGGCGAGACGCCGACGGCCGATCCCGGCGCGACCCCGCCCCCGGCCGCTGGTCAGCCGGCCCAGCAGACGGCGCCGGAACTGCCTTACTGATCGGGCTTCCTTCTCCCATAGGGAGAAGGCAGCCTGCGAAGCAGGTCGGATGAGGGGGCAGGGACCATCGACGGCGCGCCGGCACGACGTCAGGCGTCGTAACCCCTCACCCTCCCACGCCTTCGGCGCGGGCCCCTCCCTCTCCCTCTGGGAGAGGTTTTGGGGAGGCGCGGAACGCCGGCGCCCGACGCGCCGTTGAGCGCCCGATGGGCCTGTTCCTCCGCAAATCCCGACGACGCCTCGACCTGCGCACGCTGCTCGAATGGGCCTCCCGCCTCGGCTACGCCGCGCGGGGGACGGTCTATGTCGGGCTGGGCGGCCTGGCCCTGCTGGCGGCGGCCGATCTCGTCCCCCGGGCGCGCGGCGCGACGGCGATGCTGGCGGCCTGGGCGAAGTGGCCGCCGGGCCTGGCGCTGATCGCCCTGGTCGCGGCCGGACTGATCGGCTTTTCGCTCTGGCGGGGCTTGCAGGCGGTGTTCGACGCCGACCGCCACGGGACCTCGCCCAAGGCCTGGGCGATCCGCGCCGGCCAGGCGGTCAGCGGCATGGTCTACGGCTCCCTGGCCTGGTCGGCCCTGGAGCTGCTCGACGCCTTCGAGGACGTCGGCGAGGCCGACGAGGAGCAGACCGCCGACGCCACGGCCGCGACCATCCTGGCCCTGCCCCATGGCGACCACCTGCTGATGACGGCGGGTCTCGTCCTGCTGGGCGTCGGGATCGGCGGGGTCGTCCAAGGCCTGGCCCAGGACTTCGCCAAGCGCCTGGACTGCGGCGAGGCGGCCTGCCGCCGCCTCGTGCCCCTGGCGCGGTTCGGCTACGCCGCGCGGGGCTTTGCGACGCTGTGCGTGGGCCTGTTCGTGGTCGGCGCCGGCTGGCACGCCCGCAGCAGCGAGGCCCGCAGCTGGGCCGGGGCCTTGCAGGCCCTCGAACGCCAGCCGCTCGGCGCCTGGCTGCTGGGCGTGGTGGCCCTGGGGCTGGTGGCGTTCGGGGTGTTTGGTTTCGGCGAGGCGATCTGGCGGCGGATCCGGCCGCCGGCGGTTTAGGTTTCCCTCTCCCTCTGGCAGAGGGGAGCTAAGCCTCGAACGCCGCGATGATCGGGCAGGGGCCTTCGTCGCCGGCGCTGCAGGTGTGCAGCAGGCGCGACAGGCCGGCGCGGGCGGCTTGCAGCTCGGCGATCTTGCCGTCGAGGTCGGCGATGCGCTCACGGGCCAGCTCGCGGGCCCGGGCGCGGTCCTGGCCGGCGTCCAGCGCCAGCAGCTCGCCGATCTGCTCCAGGGTGAAGCCGGCCGATTGCGCCGAGCGGATGAAGCGCAGCCGCCGCACGGCCTCGTCGTCATAGCGCCGCACGCCTTCACCCCGCTCGGGCGTCTCCAGGAGGCCCCGGCGCTGGTAGTAGCGGACGGTCTCCACCCCCACGCCGCCGGCCCGGGCCAAGCCCGCGATTGTATCTGTGGCCATGCCTTGACTCCGTACCATGGTACGGAACCCATATGAGGCGGGTCCGGTTCGCGTACAAGGAGACCCGCCGTGAGTTCAGCCGCCCCGAAGACCGCCGTCCTCTACCGCATGGTGATGGACAAGCACGTCTGTCCCTACGGCCTGAAGGCCCGCCACCTGCTGCGCGCCCGGGGCTACGCGGTCGAGGATCATCACCTGAAGACCCGCGAGGAGACCGACGCCTTCAAGGCCCAGCACGGCGTCAAGACCACGCCGCAGGTGTTCATCGGCGGCGAGCGGATCGGCGGCTTCGACGACCTGCGGCGGTTCTTCGGCGGCAAGCCGCGCGATCCCAAGGCCAAGACCTACCAGCCGGTGATCGCCCTCTTCGCCATGACCGCCCTGCTGGCCCTGGCGGCCGCCTATGTGGTCGACGGGACGCTGCTCACCCCGCGTGCGGTCGAGTGGTTCATCAGCTTTTCCATGGTCGTGCTGTCGATCCAGAAGCTGCGCGACATCGAGAGCTTCTCCAGCATGTTCCTGGGCTACGACCTGCTGGCCAAGCGTTGGGTGCCCTACGGCTACATCTATCCGTTCGCGGAGGGCCTGGCGGGGGTGCTGATGACGGCGGGCGTGCTGACCTGGTTCTCCGCGCCCCTGGCCCTGGTGATCGGCGGGATCGGCGCGGTCTCGGTGTTCAAGGCCGTCTATCTCGACAGGCGCGACCTGAAATGCGCCTGCGTCGGCGGCGACAGCAACGTGCCGCTGGGGTTCATCTCGCTGACCGAGAACGTGATGATGGTGGCGATGGCGGTGTGGATGCTGGTTCGCGGCCACTAATTCCTTCTCCCCTTGCGGGAGAAGGTGTCGCCGAAAGGCGACGGATGAGGGGTCTCTCAAAC
>NZ_QHJY01000225.1 GCF_003185805.1 Caulobacter sp. D5 | reverse complement strand
CCCCTTGATGGGGGAGGGTTGGGTGGGGGTGACCTACGATGGTGGCGGCTGAACCGCCGCATCACCCCCATCCCCGGCCCTTCCCCCATCAAGGGGGAAGGGAGGGCGCTGGCGCGTTACAGCGCCGCCTCGATCAACCTTGGCCCCTTGCCGACCATCGCCTGTTCGAACGCCGCGTCGAAGGCCTCGGCGGTGTCGACCCGCTGCGCCGGCACGCCCAGCCCCTGCGACACCGCCACCCAGTCGATGCGCGGCTCGCCGATGTCGAGCAGCTTGCTGGCCGCCGGACCCGCCGGGCCGGCGCCGGTGCGGGAAAGCTCGATGCCGAGGATGCGGTAGACGTGGTTGGCGAAGACCACGACCACCACGTCCAGCTGCTCGCGGGCGATCGTCCACAGGCCCTGCACCGTGTACATCCCCGCCCCGTCGCCGGTCAGGGCCAGGACCTTGGCGTCCGGCCGGGCCACGGCCGCGCCGATGGCCAGCGGAATGCCCTGGCCGATCGCCCCGCCGGTCAGCGACAGCCAGTCGTGGGCGCGGGCGGCGCGGGTCTGGGTGAAGATCGGCAGGCCGGCGGTCACCGCGTCGTCGGAGATCACCGTATCGGCCGGCATGTGGCGGGCGATGGCCGCCCCGATGGCCCAGGCGTCCAGCTTGCAGGCCGGGGCGGGCGGCGGGGCGTAGGGGTCGGCCGGACCGGCGGCGGGCGCCTCCAGGGCGTCGGCCAGGGCGTGGAGGGCGGCGGCGGCGTCGTCGCCCCGGCCGCACAGGGTCTCCAGCCCGCAGTGCTCGGGAACCAGCACGCTGGGCCGGTCGGGATAGGCGAAGAAGGCCACCGGGCGCTCGGTGGCGACCAGCACCATCAGGTCGGCGCCGCCCAGCTCCTTGAGGGCCTGCTCGCCGAAATAGGGCAGCTTGTCGGGACGGAAGCGGCCCTCGCCGCGCGCTTGGCGGGCGGTGAAGGTGTCGGTCAGCACCCGGATCCCCAGGGCCGCCAGCCGCCCGGCGGCGGCGATCCCGTCCTCCCGGCAGGCGCCCGAGCCCAGCAGCAGCACCGGCGCCTTGGCCGCCTTCACCGCGTGGGCGACGGCGCCGATCGCTTCCTCGTTCGGCGCGCCGGGGGCGGGGATCTCGGCCACCCCGCCGTGCACCGTGGCCTCGTTCCAGGCGGCGTCGGCGGGCAGGATCAGGCAGGCGTTGCCGGCCGGCGTTCCGTAGCTGGCGGTGATCGCCTCGGCGGCCAGCGGCCCGACACTGTCGGCGCTCTCGGCCGACTTCACCCACAGCGAGTTGGGCGCGGCCAGGGCGGCGATGTCGCTGTTCAGCGGGGCGTCGAAGCCCCGGTGATAGGTGGCGTGGTCGCCCACCACGTTGACGATCGGGGTGAAGGCCCGGCGGGCGTTGTGCAGGTTGGCCGCGCCGTTGGCGTAGCCCGGCCCTAGGTGCAGCAGGGTGCAGGCCGGCTTGCCCGCGATCCGCCCATAGCCGTCGGCCGCCCCGGTCGCCACGCCCTCGAACAGGCACAGGATCGAGCGCATGCGCGGCTCGCGGTCCAGGGCCGAGACGAACTGCATCTCGCTGGTGCCCGGGTTGGCGAAGCAGGCGGTGACGCCGTTGTCGGCCAGGGTGGTGATCAGGGCGTCGGCGCCGTTCATGTGGTTCTTCTCCATCCCTAGCTTCAAGATGCTCCCCCTCTGGGGGGGAGCTGTCGCTGAGCGACTGAGGGGGACCGCCGAAGGCGGTGCTGACCCCCTCCGGCCCTCTGGGCCACCTCCCCCAAAGGGGGAGGATCGCCTTGGCCTACCCAAACACCATCACGTCTTCATCCGGCGCGACCGCGAACAGCCGCTCGATCTCCGCCGGCCGCCGCTCGCGGGCCAGGGCCTGGTTGATGTAGCCCTTGTCGGTCAGCTCGCCGCTGGCCGCGTCGGGGGCGCCGGGCAGGATCAGGGCGCGGGCCACGCGGCCGCCGCCCTTGGCCCCGCCGTTGAAACGCTCCAGCCCGGCCCGCACCGCCGCCCGCACGGCGGCCGCGTCGCCGATGCGCTCGCAGGTCTTCGGTTCGAGGAAAAGCATCAGCCCGACCCCGTCGCGGCCCTCGCCGCAGACCACGGCGTCGCTGGCCGCCCCGCCGATGGCCGAGATCGCCGCCACCCGCAGGGCCCCGGCGGCGACGAAGGTTCCGCTGGCCAGCTTGAAGTTCTCCACCAGCCGCCCGTCGAAGACGAGGCCCGCCGAGGGATCGTTCGGATCGGCCAGCCGCGCGGCGTCGCCCAGGCGGTAGAAGCCTTCCTCGTCGAAGGCTTCCCGCGTCGCCTCGGGCTGGTCGAGATAGCCGGGCGAGACCTGCGGGCCCTTGACCCGGATCTCCAGCTTTTCCCCCGCCGGAACCAGCTTCACCGACGTGCCGGGCGTGGGCAGGCCGACCATGCCGGAGCGGGCGTTCAGCCAGTGGATGTTGCAGGCCGTCGGCCCGGTCTCGGTGGCGCCGTAGCCGGCCGCGAAGGTGATGCGCTGGCCGGTCGTTTCCAGGGCCACGGCCTGCACCCGGTCGAGGATCGACTGGGCCATGGCCGCGCCGCCGTACTGCAGCACCCGCACCTTGCGGAAGAAGGTCGCCGCCAGCACCGGATCGCGCTCCAGCTCGCCGACCAGCAGGCCCCAGCCGGCCGGCACCATGTTGTGATAGGTCGGCGAAACCTCGCGCAGGTTCCGCAGCGTCTCGCCAAAGCGTCCCGGCACGGGCTGGCCGGTGTCGATGTACAGCGTGCCGCCCCGGTGCAGCACCATGTGCAGTATGGCGTTGGCCCCCAGGCTGTGGCTCCAGGGCGCGGAATTGACCAGCACCGGCGGGTCGGGATCGGCGTAGCAGGCCTCGATCTGGGCGGCGTTCAGCGCGATGTTGGCGTGGGTGCAGATCACCGCCTTGGGCCGCCCGGTCGAGCCCGAGGTCAGCAGCAGCTTGGCCGGCAGCTCGGGCTTGGCGAAGTCGATCGGCTGGAACCTGCGCAGCAGTCCGTCCAGCGCGATGTCGCCAGGGCGGGCGTTGCGGCTGACGATGACCGGCAGGCCGGCCAGGGCCGGATGCGACAGGCCGTGGGCGAAGACCGCCGCGTCGTCGACATAGACCGCCGCCGGCTTCAGGCGTTCCAGCGCCTGGCCCAGCCGCGCCAGGTCGGCGCCCGCCTGGCCGTATTGCGGCGACACCGGCGCCACGGGGCGTCCGCCCATCATGGCGGCGTAGGCGATCAGGGCGGGGTCTATACCGTTGCGGGCGAGGATCAGCAGCGGCCTGTCGGGATCGGGCAGAAGGGCCACGTCGCCGAGGCCGTCGGACAGGCGAACGATCTTCTCGTACGCCTCGCCATAGGTGATCGTCCGCCAGCCGTCCTGACCCTCGATGCGCTCGGCCAGCCAGACCCGGTTGGGCGCCTCTGCGGCCCAGCGGGCCAGCGGGGCGGTGGTGGTCCGCACCGCGTCGGAATAGGGCATGGGGTTGCGCAGGATCAGGGCTTGCCCGCGATGTTCGACCTCCAGCGCGCGCGGCGCGTAGCGGGCGTCACGGAACGGGGCGCTGACGAGGGTGTCCATGCCCCCTGTTATGGAGCGCGTCGAACGGCCGTTCAACCTCGTCGAGCGGCGTTCGCTGGTCCTTCTCCCCTTGCGGGAGAAGGTGTCGCCGAAAGGCGACGGATGAGGGGTCTCTCAG
>NZ_QHJY01000224.1 GCF_003185805.1 Caulobacter sp. D5 | reverse complement strand
CAGGTTCGCGCCTTCTCCGGAAACGCTGTCACCCCCATCCCCGACCCTTCCCCCATCAAGGGGGAAGGGGGCAGGCCTATGCCAGTCGTGCGTAGAGCCACACCATCGACGCGACCAGCGCTCCGGCCCCCAGCGCCCAGCGGGTCCACACGCCTGCCGCCCGTCGCCGCAGCACGAACACCACCGGCGCCACGGCCGCGACGATCAGCAGCTGCACCAGCTCGATCCCCAGATTGAAGCCCAGCGTCGCGGCCACCAGTTGGCCGGTGGAGAGCTGCAGCGCGCTCAGCGTCTCGGCGAAGGCCAGGCCGTGGACGAGGCCGAAGCCGCCGGCGATCCAGGCCTCGCGCCGGGGGAAGATCGGCCGCAGGGCGTGCAGGGCCGAGATCCCGACCGACAGGGCGATCAGGGCCTCGACGATCTTGCCGCCGGGCGGCAGCCAGCCCAGGGCCGCGCCCAGCAGCGAGATCGAGTGGCCGACCGTGAAGGCGCTGACCCGGGCGAAGGTGGCCCACAGCGCCTTGCGGGCGTCGCCGACCGGCCGCCAGCGGCCGTTCTCGGCGACCAGCGGCGCGGTCAGGATCAGGGTGATCAGGAACAGCAGGTGGTCGGCGCCCTCCAGGATGTGGCGCGCGCCCATGACGACCATGCTGGTCCAGGCCGGCCAGGGCGAGCCCTGGACGCGGTCGATGCGGATCTGCCGCGTCTCGGCCCGCAGCGTGCCGAGCAGACGCGGCTTGTGCGGCAGCACGTTGCGCGCCCAGTCCTGCTCCAGGGTCAGCACCGCCGAGTGGGTGGCGATCTCGCGGACGATGACCTCGTAGTCCAGCATCAGGGACTCCGGCGCCGGGCCGGGCGGCGGGGTCAGGTCGACCTCGACCGTCCATTCGTCGGTGGGGAAGGGCACCTCGTCGACGCTGAGCACCTGCACGCCCCAGGCCGCGCCATTTGGCGAGCGCGGATGGATACGGTCCTGGACATAGGCCGCAACGCCGGCCGCGGTCAGGGTGGGGCGTCCGTCGCCGAGCGGCTTGGGGACCAGCCCGGCCTGGAGGAAGGCGACCTCCAGCCGGTCGGCCGGCAGCCGCAGGTGCAGCCGCCAGGCGTGGTCGAGCACGCGGATCTGGACGAAGGACTTGGCCATCGGGTGGGCGATGGCCAGGCCCGTGGTCAGGAGGGCGAGGCCGGCGGCGAGGATCGCCAGCCAGCTCTTCAGGGGGCGGTTCATGAGCGTGCTAGAACGTGAAGTTGCCGCCATAGTCCGCCGTCTTGTCGCGCCAGATGCTGTGATAGTGGTTGGCGCTGAACACGACGCCGCTCTGGACGCTGAGTTCGATCCAGACGCGCGGGCCGTCGATGCGGACGTAGGAGCCCTTGGTCGACAGGTCCGAGTACGAGGCCCACGAGATGTAGGTCGAGGCCAGGGCCGTGTCGGTGGTGTAGGCGTCGGACTGGCCCGTGCCGTTGGCGTCGGCGGCGTAGGAATTGATCGCGGCCTTGACCAGCGCCTGCTGGGTCGAACTCAGGCTCGAGACCGCCAGGCCCGACTGGGTGGAGGGGAAGTCGCCGTCCTCCTGCGGGCCGACCAGCACGTCGTCATAGGCCTGGGACAGCTTGGCCGAGGCCAGCTGGGTGGACGACAGGCCGCTGAGCATCGCCGCCAGGGTGTCGTGCCGGGTCTGCATCGGCGTGTAGGCCGTGCCGCCGTAGGTGAACGACAGCGGCTCCACCCCGACGAAGTTGGGGGTCATGCTGACATAGTCGCCGGTGACGCTGGCCATGAAGGTGTAGTGGTGGCCGGAGAACTCCAGGATCCACGGGCTGGAGGTCGAGGGCGTGCCCAGGAAGGCGACGTAGTAGAGGTTCTGGCCATAGCCGCTGGCGGCGGTGGCCAGGTACCCGTCGGCGGCGCGCAGGCCGGTCATGGTCGACTGGCCCTGGGTGGTCAGGGCCGCGGCGATCAGGGCCTCGGCGGCGGTCTTCTGGTCGGTGCTGAGCGCGCTGAGCGCCAGGCCCAGGCGGCTGACCGATCCGACCGGCAGGTTCGACCAGTGGTCGGTGGCGTTGGACGAGGTCAGGCTGTAGCTGACCGAACTGAGCTGGCTGCTGCTGAGCGTGGCCCGGAACACGTTGGCCAGGCAGACCAGCTGCGCGCCTTGGGTGCTCTCCGAGCAGGACGTCGAGGCCGTGCTGCTGGAACTGGAGCTGCTCGAGCTGCTGCTGCTGGACGAACTGCTCGACGAGGAGCTGCTGCTGGAGCTGCTGGAACTGGAGCCGCCGCCGCCTCCGCAGGCGGCCAGGCCCGCGGTCAGGGCCATGGCGATGATCGCCGCGACCAGGGCTGAGTTCTTTCGGGCGCCTTCGAGGGCCATGGGTTCTTCCGAAAATGCGATGTTCTGGGACCCAGGGGTGAACGCCGTTCTTTCCCGACCTATGTCGGGTCTGACAAGATGTACGGCGGTTGAAGTGACAAAATCGCGGGCTGGCCAAGTATCCGGTTATAGCTGCATTGTTCCCCCAACGGAGGTTGTGAGCCTCCGATCCAAAGCTGGGGGTGGAGCATGGACGACGGGGGCGTGAGCCGCCGGGCGCTGGGTGCGCTGGCGATTGGTGGAGCGGCGGCCGGATTGGCGGGATGCGCTGATCCGAAGTCCGGCGAGGTGCAGCCGAAGTCGCGCGATTTTCCCAAGGACTTCGTCTGGGGCACGGCCACTGCGGCCTTCCAGACCGAGGGCTCGCCCGACGCCGACGGGCGCGGCCCCAGCGTCTGGGACGTGTTTCAGGACCTGCCGGGCAAGATCGTCGACGGCTCCAACGCCAAGGTCGCCACCGACAGCTATCGCCGCTGGGCCGACGACGTGAACCTGGTGGCGGGGGCGGGGCTGGGCGGCTACCGGTTCTCGATCTCGTGGTCGCGGCTGCTGCCCACCGGGGCCGGCGGCGTCGCCCAGGCGGGGATCGATCACTATTCCCGGCTGATCGACGGCCTGCTGGAAAAGGGCGTCACGCCCTACGCCACGCTGTTCCACTGGGACCTGCCCCAGGCCCTGCAGGATCGCGGCGGCTGGGCGGCGCGCGACACGGCCCAGGCCTTCGCCGACTACGCCGCCCTGGTCGGCGAGCGGCTGGGCGACCGGCTCAAGCGGATCATCGTGCTCAACGAACCGGCCGTGCACGCGGTGTTCGGCCACGTCACGGGCGAGCATGCGCCGGGCCTCAAGGACGTCGCCCTGCTTGGGCCGGTGACCCACCACATGAACCTGGGCCAGGGACTGGCGATCCAGGCCCTGCGCGCGGCCAAGAGCGACTTTTCCATCGGCACCACCCTGGCCTTGCAGCCGTGCCGGCCGGCGGGCGGCCGGCTGGCGTTCTGGAACCGGCTGGCGTCGGACGGGCTCGACGCGCTGTGGAACCGCGCGTGGCTCGATCCCCTGTTGAAGGGCGAATATCCCGACGCCATGGACGAGTTCCTGGGCGACCGGGTGCGGTCGGAGGATCTTTCGACCATCCGCCAGAAGGTCGACTTCATGGGGGTGAACTACTACGCGCCGGCCTATATGCGCCTGGCCCCGATGTCGCCCGGCAAGATCGCGCCCGCCGCGCCGCCCAAGGGCGTGGAGCTGGACGCCTTCGGCCGCCATGTCGATCCGTCGGGCCTGGCCAAGGTGCTGGCGCGGCTGCGCACCGAGTACGGCAACCCGCCGGTGTTCGTCACCGAGAACGGCTGCTCGGACCCGTTCGGCGACGGGCCGGGCATCCAGGCCGACACGTTCCGCATCGCCTTCCTGCGCCGCCACCTGCAGGCGGTGAAGGCGGCCATGGAGGCCGGCTCGCCGGTGAAGGGCTTCTTCGCCTGGTGCCTGATCGACAACTGGGAATGGGCGCTGGGCTACCGCTCGAAGTTCGGCCTGGTGACCCACGACCGGGCGACCGGGGTGCGCACGCCCAAGGCGTCGTACGCCTGGTACGCCGCGCTGGCCCGGAGCGGGATGTTGCCGGCGGCGCCGTGAGGACCGCCTGGCGGCGGCCCCCTCAGTCGCTCCGCGACAGCTCCCCCAGAGGGGGAGCATCTCCAGATCCTCCCCCTCTGGGGAAGGTGGCCCGGAGGGGGTAGCGCCGCGCTCAGTCCGGCTTGCAAATCAGCACGTCCTTGCCGCCGCGCTTGGCGGGCAGGAGGCTGCCGGCGCAGGCCTGCGGATTGGCGGGGTCGATGATGATCTCGCGGCCGGCCGGGATCTTGGCCGGGGTCGCGCCGATGGGGGCCAGCGGCTTCTTGGCCGCCGCCGGTTTCTGGGCGGCCGGCTTCTGGACGGCGGGCTTGGGCGCCGGCGCGGGGGCCGAGACCTCGACCTTGGCGGCCGGGGCTTCCGCCGGCGCGGCGGGCTCCTCGACGGGCGGCGGCGGGGTCGGTTCCGGCGCGGCTTCCGGCTCGGGCTGGGCCGGCACGGCGCTTTTCACGTTGTAGTTCAGGGCCTGGCCGAACAGGTTGGACTTCTTCTCCAGGGCCTTGGCGCGGGTCTCGCAGTCGCCGGGCGGCGACCAGCTCATCCACACCTGGGCCAGGCGCGCCTTGTCGACGGTTTCCGAGCCGCCCCAGATCGAGCGACCTTTCTTCATCGCGGCCGCGCCGTATTCCGAGATCGGGCGCGGGCTGGCCTTTTCGGTGGCGGTGATGGCCGAGGCGTAGATCTTGAGGTCCGAGCGCGCCTGGGTGCGCATCGCCGGATATTCCTTCAGCGCCGCGTCCGCGCCGTCGGGGCCGGGGAAGGCCTTCTCGATCCGCGTCACCTCGGGCATGACCCGATCGTACAGTTCGATGTAGCCGCCGAGCGCGCCGTAGCACCAGGCGATGTAGCCGTACTCGTCGCTGGGCGGCGTGGCCGCGGGCTGGGTGCGCGGCGGCGGAGCGGCGGTGGTCACGGGCGCGTCCTGCGCCATCAGGGCGAGGGCGAAGAGAAGAGCGGTCGCCATACGGCCGGGAATCCTTTCGGTAGCGTCAGCGGACTGACTAGATCATTTCGGGCCGCAATGGGACCGCAGCATGGCGCCGGCGGGATCTACCCGCGCTCCAAGCTCGACCATAACGACGCAAGCGCCGGATGGCTCCGAAGTTCGCGGCGATTCTGAACAAGTTTACATGTGCGGCGCAGCAATCGCCGGGTGGGTCCGCCGCTAGGCGTGTGCTATGAGGCGCTTCCGGAGCGTCATCCTGGAGACGTTCGGATCCGTATCTCCCAGGACCGGCCGGCTTTTAAGACCCCTCCGCATGACCTTCTGGCGCAACATCGCAAGCATCGCGGCCCGCCGTCTGGACCTGGCGGAGTGCGCCGAGTGCCCGCCCGGACCGCCGGGACAGGATCCGGCCTTCTCGACCGCGGTCACGGCGCTGGGCGCCAAGCTAGCCAAGGCCGACGGCAGCGCCGACGGCCACGAGTTCGCGGCCTTCTCGCAGGTCTTCCACCCGGATCCGGCCTCCGAGCAGAACATCCACCGCCTGTACGACCTGGCCCGCCAGACCACCCACGGCTTCGAGAGCTACGCCAAGCGGCTGGCCAAGCGCTATCGCTCGTGCCCGCAGCTGCTGGAAGACGTGCTCGACGGCTTGTTCCACATCGCCAAGGCCGACGGCGCGGTGACCCAGGACGAACTCGACTACCTGGAGCGGGTGGCCGCGCTGTTTGGCCTGTCGCCGCTGGCCTTCCGCCGTCTCAGCGCCACCCACCTGGGGGCGGGGGCGGACGACCCCTACGTGATCTTGGACGTGCCGGCCGACGCCGACGACGCCGCGGTGCGCAGCGCCTGGAAGCTGGCGCTGTCGGACGCCCACCCCGACCGGGCTCGCGCTCGCGGCCTGCCGGCCGAGTTCATCGAGGTGGCCGAGGCCAAGGCGGCCGCGATCAACGCCGCCTTCACCACCGTCATGCGCGAGCGCAGGGAACTTGGACTGGCCGCCGCGGGTTGAGCGGAAAAGTCTTTGTGATTGAACCCAATGGGTGTTCAGTTGACGTTCAGACCTCCGAAGCCAACCTAAGGGGCGAGGACGGAGATTCTGGGCGCTCCGGCGCCGATCGAGGACGACGATGACCATGACCCTGGGCGCGAACATCGGCGCGACGCAGTCTTCGGCTTGGCGCGGCCTGGCCGGAGTGATCGGCGGCGTGGCCACGGCGATCGCCGTCTCGGTGGCCGCCATCGTCGCCGTCGTGTTCGCCGCCACCCTGGTGGTGGTGGGCTTCATGGCCACCGCGCTGCTGGGCCTGGCCGCCTTCGCCCTGCGCGGCCGCCGCCACGCCCACGCCAAGGCCAACGCCGATCCCAACCTGATCGAGGCTCGCAACGTCGGCGGCCACTCGTGGGTCGCCTACGGCTGGAACGAGCGGCGCTGACCTGATCCTCGGCTTTGGTCCGACCGGCGCGCCGTGCTCCAACGCATTCCAAACTGGGTTTCAGCGGTGTTCACCTGTGCGGTGATCGCCAACCTGATCGCTTTCGCCGTGGTTTGCGGCCGCTACGGCTGGGCGCTCGGCGGCAAGGTCGAGGCCGGCCGCTATTTCCTGAACAACCACGGCCTCTATACGCGGGTGAGCCAGCAGGTCTTCGTACTCGACGCGGCTTGGTCCTACGCGTCCCTGCTCGGGCTTCTGTCCCTGTACGCCCTGGCGAAGGCCCATAGGCGATCCGGCTCCGGGACGAGCTTGTAACTTCGCTCTCGCTCGTCCAACCTGCCTTTCAAACAAGCGTTGGGAGGCGAGCATGATCGGCGTGGTGGCGACCCTGAAGGTCCAGCCGGACAAGACGTCCGAGTTCGAAGCGGTTTTCCTGGGCCTGGCCGCCAAGGTGAAGGCCAATGAGCCGGGCGCGATCGTCTATCAGCTGACCAAGTCGAAGACCGAGGCCGGCGTCTACAAGGTGCTGGAGCTCTACGCCTCGGAGGACGCCCTCAGGCGCCACGGCGGGACCGACTATTTCAAGGCCGCCGGGGCGGCCATGGGGCCGTTCATGGCCGGCCGTCCGGAGATCGAATATCTCGACGCGGTGGAGTAGGGCGCGCTTGCGCTTGACGCAGGCCTGAGGTTTCGCGCATCCCGGCGACCGCAAGTCGCTGGGAGCAAGACCTTGAGCCGTTTCTGGAGCCCGCTGGTCCACAAGCTGTCGCCCTATGTGCCGGGCGAGCAGCCGAAGATCGCCGACCTGGTCAAGCTGAACACCAACGAAAGCCCCTATGGGCCTTCGCCCAAGGCCGTCGAGGCGATCGCGGCCGCGGCGGGCGAGGCCCTGCGGCTCTATCCTGATCCGACCTCCACGGCGCTGCGCGAGGCCCTGGCGGCCTATCACGGCGTGGCCGTGGAGCAGGTGTTCGTCGGCAACGGCTCGGACGAGGTGCTGGCCCACGCCTTCCGCGCCCTGTTGGGGCACGATGCGCCGCTGCTGTTCCCCGACATCACCTACAGCTTCTATCCGACCTATTGCCGGCTGTTCGACGTGGCCTACGAGACCGTGCCGCTGTCCGATGACCTCAGCGTGCGGATCGAGGACTATCGCCGCCCGTCCGGCGCGATCATCGTCGCCAACCCCAACGCCCCCACGGGCGTCGCCCTGACCCGCGCGCAGATCGCCCGCCTGCTGGCCGAGCATCCCGACAAGCCGGTGGTGATCGACGAGGCCTATGTCGATTTCGGCGGCGAAAGCGCCATCCCGCTGGTCGCCGACCATCCCAACCTGCTGGTCGTGCAGACCATGTCGAAGTCGCGGGCCCTGGCGGGCCTGCGGGTCGGCTACGCCATCGGCGACGCGGCCCTTATCGAGGGGCTGACGCGGGTGAAGGACAGCTTCAACTCCTACCCCCTGGGCCGTCCCGCCCAGGCCGGCGCGCTCGCCTCGATCGAGGACGAGGCCTTCTTCCAGGAAAGCTGCGCCCGCGTGATCGCCGGCCGCCGTCGCCTGGTCGAGGGGCTGGAGGCGCGGGGCTTTGCCGCCCCGGCCTCGTCGGCCAACTTCGTCTTCGCCCGCCACGCCTCGCGGCCCGGCGCCGAGCTGGCGGCGGAGCTGCGCAAGCGCGGCGTCATCGTCCGCCGCTTCGACGCGCCGCGCATCGGGGATCACCTGCGGATCACCGTCGGGACGGACGGCCAGATCGACCGCCTGCTGGGGGCGCTGGACGAGATCCTGGGGTAGCTCTCCCCGTCGTCATCCCGGCCGCAGCGCAGCGGAGAGCCGAGACCCAGGGGACTGGGCTCGGCGCCTGGATCAGGCGCCCGGCGGCGGCTATCGCATTGCGACGGCCCCTTGGGTCCCGGGCTAGTTGGCTGGCAGGGGTTTTCTTTCCGAACGGGCCACACCAGATACAACGACCGTTGCAGTATTTCTGCATGGCGGTCGCTCCGAACAAGTGTTTGGATCGCATCGGTTCATACTCCTGCTGGAGCGCCCGCATGGCCCTCGACGCCCTCTTCAAGCCCTTCGAGTTCAAGTCGCTGAAGCTGCCCAACCGGGTGGTGATGGCGCCGATGACGCGGTCGTTCTCGCCTGGCGGCGTAGCCACCGACGACGTGGCCGCCTACTACGCCCGCCGCGCGGCCGCCCAGGTGGGCCTGATCGTCACCGAGGGTACGGGCGTGGCCCGGGCCGCCTCGCTGAACGACGCCAACATTCCGCGCTTCCATGGCGAGAAGGAACTGGCGGCCTGGAAGAAGGTGGTCGACGACGTTCACGCCGCCGGCGGCCTGATCGCGCCGCAGCTGTGGCACGTGGGTTCGGCCAAGGGCAAGGACGTGCTGGGCAAGATCGACAGCCCCTCGGGCGTGTCCAAGGCCGGCGGCTCGCCGTTCACCGAGCCGATGACCGACGCCGAGATCGCCGACACAATCGCCGCCTTCGCCACGGCCGCCGCCGACGCCAAGCGCCTGGGCTTCGACGCCATCGAGCTGCACGGCGCTCACGGCTACCTGATCGATCAGTTCTTCTGGAACGGCACCAACCTGCGCGACGACGGCTTCGGCGGTCCGACCATCGCCGAGCGCAGCGCCTTCGCCGCCGAGATCCTGAAGGCCGTCCGCGCCGCCGTCGGCCCCGACTATCCGGTGATCATCCGCCTGTCGCAGTGGAAGCAGCAGGACTATGCGGTGAAGAACGCCGAGACCCCGCAACTGCTGGAAGCCTGGCTGCAGCCCCTGGCCGACGCCGGCGCCGACATCTTCCACTGCTCGCAACGCAGGTTCTGGGAGCCGGAGTTCGAGGGCAGCGACCTGAACTTCGCCGGCTGGACCAAGAAGCTGACCGGCGCCCCGACCATCACCGTCGGTTCGGTGGGCCTGTCGGGCGAGTTCATCGCGGCCTTCGGCGGCGAAGGCAGCCAGCCGGCCTCGATCGACGGCCTGCTCGAACGCCTCGACCGCGGTGAGTTCGACCTCGTCGGCGTCGGCCGCGCCCTGCTGCAGGATCCCGAGTGGGTGGTGAAGATCCGCGACGGGCGGAACGACGAACTGCAGAGCTTCTCGCGTGAGGCGCTGGGGGTGCTTTATTGATCTTCCAAGTCCCTCTCCCCTTGGGGGAGAGGGTGGCCTCCCGGAGGGAGGTCGGTTGAGGGGTTGCACGTGCAGAAACGCCGCGACGGCCGATCGGCTGTCGCGGCGTTTGGCGTCTGAGAGACCCCTCATCCGTCGACTTCGCCGACACCTTCTCCCGCAAGGGGAGAAGGATCATTGATTATAGTTCAGCCTCAGCCCCGGCCGCTCCCAGCGACCGCGCCAGAGCTTCCCGGTCCCGGATCCGGTGATCCACACGTCCCGGAGATCCGCCCCGCCGAAGCAGAGGTTGGTCACGATCACGTCCGGAACCGCCACGTGCTCGGTGGTCCCGTCCGGCGAAAAGGCCGTGATCCCGCCGTTGATGATCGTCGCCACGCACACCCGCCCGTCGGCCTCGACCGCCAGGCTGTCGAGCAGCTGGTAGCCCGGCAGGTTGCAGATCACGCGGCCGGGCTGGAGCGGGGCGGGCGGGGCCAGTTCGCCGGGGGCGACGACGTCGAAGGCCCACAGGCGGCCCAGCATGGTGTCGGCGACATAGACCACGTCCTGCGCCGGCGACAGGCCCACGCCATTGGGCGAGATCAGGTGGTCGCGGGCGCGTACGATATGGCTGCCGTCGGTCCTGGCGTAGTACAGCGCGCCGTACTTGCGGCCTTCCGGCGTCGAGCAGCCGTGGTCGGTGAACCAGAACCCGCCCTGCTTGTCGAAAACGAGGTCGTTGGGGCCGACCAGCCGCTTGCCGTCGCAGGCCTCGTACAGCGTGGTCACCGCGCCGGTGGCCAGATCCACCCGCTGGATCGAGCCGCCCTGGTGGCTGGCGGGCGTGGGGCCAGGGATGTTCAGCCCGCCCATATCGAAGAACTCGAAGCTGCCGCCGTTGTTGGTGACATAGACCGCGCCGTCCGGGCCGATCGCCGCGCCGTTGGGGCCGCCGGGCAGGTCGGCGACGGTGGTCCGGGTTCCGTCCGGGGCGATGCGGGTCAGGGTCTGGCGCTGGATCTCGACCAGCAGCACCGAGCCGTCGGCCATGGCGATCGGGCCTTCGGGGAATTGCAGGCCTTCGGCGACGAGGGTCAGGTCCATGTCGTCTCGCTCCCTGGATGCGCGCCTCTGTTGGACGCTGCGGGGGAGTAAACGGTCGTTTGAACCGGGCCGCAACCCACTCAGGCGTCAGCGAGCAGCCGGGTCAGGTCTTCGGCGTTGAGTCCGCGCGGGGCCAGGCGCGCCGACTGGCCGGCCCACAGGTTGGTGAAGTCGGCGTTGGTCCCGTCCTGGCGCAGCGGCGTCAG
>NZ_QHJY01000223.1 GCF_003185805.1 Caulobacter sp. D5 | reverse complement strand
CTGAGAGACCCCTCATCCGTCGGCCTTCGGCCGCCACCTTCTCCCGCAAGGGGAGAAGGACCCTCAAAACTACCCCACCGCCGCCTGCGGCGGGGGCGTCCGGTCCAGGGTCGCGACGATGGCCGCGATCAGGTCCATCGGCTTGACCGGCTTGCCCAGGTGCTCGTCGAAGCCCAGCTTGAGGAACCGTTCGCGGTCGCCGGTCATGGCCGAGGCGGTAAGGGCGATCACCGGGGTGTCGGCGGGGCCGGCGGCGCCGGAGCGGATCTCCGACAGGGCCGTGACCCCGTCCATCACCGGCATGTTGATGTCCATCAGCACGCAGTCGAAGTGCGAGGCGCGCAGGGCGTCCAGGGCCTGGCGGCCGTCCTCGACCACCGTCAGGTCGACGCCGGCGGCCTCGAGCATCAGCCGCACGACCATCTGGTTCATCGGATTGTCCTCGGCCATCAGTACGCGGGGGACGACCTCGTCGTCCTCGTTGGCCGTCTGCGGCGGGGCGGCGGGCAGGGGCGGGGGCGCCGGCTGGGGCGCGCGGATCATGAACAGGAACCGCGCCCCGCGCTGGGCGGGCTCCAGGCTGAGGTCGCCGCCCATCCGCCGGGCCAGGGCCCGGGCGATGGTCAGGCCAAGGCCCATGCCGCCATGGGCGCGGGAAATGGTCTCGTCCACCTGGGTGAAGCTCTCGAAGATCTTGTCGGCATAGGCCGGATCGACGCCCGGACCGGTGTCGGTGATCCGCACGGCTACGGTCTCCAGTCCGTCCGGCGCGTCGCCCTGGCTCGAAACCTCGATCGTCACCCCGCCCAGCCGCGTGAACTTCAGGGCGTTGGACATCAGCCCGCCCAGCACCTGGCGAACCCGCGCCGCATCGGCGTGCAGGCGCTGCGGGGTCGAAGGATCGATGCGCACGTCCACCGTCAGGCCGCGGGCCATGGCCATGTCTGTCCAGGCGTCGGCCACCGCGTGGACCAGGTCGTGCAGGTCGAAGTCGCAGGGCGTCAGCTCGGTCTCGCCGGCGTCGAGGCGGGCGATGTCGAGCACGTCGGTCAGCAGCTGCATCAGGCTGTCGCCCGACTGCAGCATCAGATCCACATAGTCGCGCTGGCGCTCGTCCAGATCGGTGCCCTTCAGGGCGTGGGCCAGGCCCAGCAGGCCGTTCATCGGCGTGCGCATCTCGTGGCTCATGGTCGCCACGAACACCGACTTGACCTGCGAGGCGGCCAGGGCGCGCTCCTTCTCCTGCCGCAGGCCGCGGGTCAGGGCGTCCATCCGGCGGGCCGCCGCGCGGTTCAGCAGCATGGCGTTGATGGTGGTGGCCACCACCATGACCAGCGCCCACTTGTTGGTCGGATGGCCCACCCCGTGCGGCGCATGCAGGAAGAACGGGAAGATCACCAGGCTGGCCAGCGGCGGGGCGGCGGTGATCACCAGCAGGCTCAGCGGCTGGTGGCGGAAGTTCTGGGTGAAGATGATGCCGCCCACGCACACCCCGAGCGCGGCGATGCGCAGGTCGGCGTCGGGGAACAGCCACAGCGAGACCGCCAGCCAGGTCCACACCACGTTGATCGGGATCGAGGCCAGCACGAAGGCCGCGCGCAGCGGGTCGGTGGTCGGCATGCCGGGCTTGAAGCGGCGGGTCACCGTCCAGGCCAGGACTTCGCAGGCGGTGAGGGAGGCGAACCAGACCACGGCCATGACCAGCCCGAGGGCCGCGCCGACCACCACGGCGACCACCGCCGCCGAGACGATGCGCACGCTCATCAGGCGGTGGGTGTCCGCCGCCACTTCATCCAGCCGTTCGTCTGCGCCTAGCGCGTCGAGCCATCTCAAGGCTTGCGCTCCCGTTTCTTACGCGGGTCAAAACACTCGGCGCTGAAGCTAGCCGCAAAACGGCGTTCTGGGAGTGAACGGGCGGTGCGGCCGATCAGCGCGGCCGTGTAGGAAGCTTCGGACTCTACACTTGCGTGCAGGTGGGCGCAAAGCGGGCTCGCCGGCCGGGAGAACCGCGGGTTCGCCCCAAGGTTCGCTTAGGGCGCGCCATGCGTTGCGCGGGGCGGCGACGGCCGTTAGCCTCTCCTGAACAACGATAAGGACGCGGGAGAGCGGTTTCGATGCAAGGTTTGATGCAGCATGGCGCTCTGACGCTCGACAAGATCATCGACCACGCCGCCCAGTGGCACGGCGGCCGCGAGGTGGTCACCCGGTCGGTCGAAGGGCCCATCGTCCGCACGACCTACGCCGAGATCCACAACCGCGCCAAGCGGGTGTCGAACCTGCTGCTGTCGTTGGGGATCAGGCCCGGCGACCGGGTCGGCACCCTGGCCTGGAACACCGCCCGCCATATCGAGACCTGGTACGGGATCATGGGCGTCGGCGCGGTGTGCCACACTCTGAACCCGCGCCTCTTCCCCGAGCAGATCGCCTGGATCGCCGACCACGGCGGCGACAAGCTCATCTTTACGGATCTGACCTTCCTGCCGATCATCGCCGGGATCATTCCGCGCCTGCCCAATGTCGAGCACGTGGTGGTGTTCACCGACCGCGACCACATGCCGGCCGACTTCCGCCTGGCGGGCGATGCCCCGCACTTCAAGGGCCTGCTCTGCTACGAGGACCTGGTCGCCGAGCAGTCGGCCGACTGCGTCTGGGGCGGGTTCGACGAGGGCACGGCCGCCGGCCTCTGCTACACCTCGGGCACGACGGGCGACCCCAAGGGGGTGATGTACTCGCACCGCTCGAACTTTCTGCACACCTTCATCACCATGCAGCCCGACGTCATGGGCCTGTCGCAGCGCGACGTGATCCTGCCGGTGGTGCCGATGTTCCACGCCAACGCCTGGGGCGTGGCGTTCTCGGCCCCGGCCACCGGCGCCAAGATCGTCATGCCGGGCGCGCGCATGGACGGCGCGGCGATCCACGAACTGCTCGAGACCGAGGGCGTCACCTTCTCGGCCGCCGTGCCCACCGTCTGGCAGATGCTGCTGCAGCACCTGGAAAGCACGGGCGGCACGATCTCGACCCTGAAGAAGGTGGTCATCGGCGGCGCGGCCTGCCCGGAAAGCATCATCCGCGCCTTCCACGAGAAGTACGGCGTCGAGGTGGTCCACGCCTGGGGCATGACCGAGACCTCGCCGGTCGGCACGCTGTCGACCATGACCGACGCGCTGGAAAAGCTGCCCTACGACCAGCAGATGCCCTATCGCCTCAAGCAGGGCCGTCCGCCGATGGGCGTCGAGCTGAAGCTGACCGACGATGACGGGAACGCCCTGCCGCACGACGGCAAGGCCTTCGGCCACCTGAAGATCCGCGGCCCGATCATCGCCGCCGAATACTTCCGGGGCGCCGGCGGCAAGATCCTCGACGCCGACGGCTTCTTCGACACCGGCGACGTGGCGACCATCGACGAGATGGGCTTCATGCAGATCACCGACCGCGCCAAGGACGTCGTCAAGTCCGGCGGCGAGTGGATCAGCACGATCGAGATCGAGAACATCGCCGTCGGCCATCCCAAGGCCGCCCTGGCCGCCGTGATCGGCGTGCCGCATCCCAAGTGGGACGAGCGGCCGATCCTGCTGGTCAAGCTGAAGGAGGGCGAGACCGCGACGAAGGAGGAGTTCCTCGACTTCCTGCAGGGCAAGATCGCCAAGTGGTGGATGCCCGACGACGTCGTCTTCGTCGACGAGATCCCGCTGGGCGCCACCGGCAAGATCGACAAGAAGGTCATCCGTCAGCGGATGAAGGACTACGTCCTGCCGACCATCGCCGCCGCCGCGGCCGGAACCGCCACCCTGGCCGCCGCCGACGGCGCCGGCGCGCCGGTGCTCTACGCGCCCGATCCGGTCGAAACGCCGGAAGACGTGGCCGAGGCCGTCGAGCCCGTCCACGAACCCGAGGTGCTGGCCGCCCAGGCCGAAGCCGAGACGGTCAGCGCCGAGGCCCTGGCCGCCTCGCTGCCCGATCCCGAGCCGACCCCGGTCGCCCACATCGCCGAGGCCGCCGAGCCGGAAGACGTCTTCCCGCACGAGCCGCTGGTCGAGGCCGAGGCCAAGCCGCTGGAGCCGACGCCCGAGACGGCCTTCGACGCCCCGCCGGTGTTCGTGGCCGAAGAGGCGCCGCTGGCCATGCCGATCCAGCCGTCCAAGGGCCGCAAGGCGAAGGCCGCCAAGACCGAAACGAGCGGGAAGGGCGGCTGGGCCTCGCCGATCCTGATCGGGGCGGTGGTCATCGCCCTGGTCCCGGCCGCGCTGATCGTCGTCGGCGCCCTGGGCGCGCGCTTTGGCCTGCTGGACAAGGCGATCGCCTACGACCTGATGACCCGCGATCTGGCGCCGCTGGTCGCCTGGCTCAGCCTCGGCACGGGGGCGCTGGGCGTCGTCGTGGCGATGATCGGCGGCGTCCAGCGCCACTGGAAGCGGGCCCTGCTGGCCCTGGCCATCACCATCGGCACCCTCGCCGTGCTGTTCCTGGCCACCGGCGTCGGCGGCCGCGCCGCGCCGGTCGGCGATGTCGCCACCGACTGGAAGGCTCCGCTGGGCTTCTCCGAGGCGGTGCTGGCCGCGCGCGGCGAGGTCGCCGCCCCGGTGCTCGACGATCCCAGCCTGCCGGTCGGCTCCGAACTGTTCGCCGGCCGCCGTGTCGCCGAGGTCAACGCCGAGACCTGCCCGGCCGCCAGGACCCTGGTGCTCGACCGCACGCCGGCCGACGCCTACGAGGCCGCCAAGGCCGCCGTCCAGGCCAAGGGCCTCAAGCTGGTCACCGACGATCCCAACGACGGCCGTATCGAGGCCGCTGGCGCCAGCTTCTGGTACGGCATGAAGGACGACCTCGTCGTCCGCGTCCGTCCCGACAGCGCCGGCGCCCGCGTCGACGTCCGCTCGATCGCCCGCGACGCCGGCGGCGACCTCGGCCGCAACTGCGGCCGCGTGACCAGCGTGCTGAAGGCGATCCAGGGCTGACGGTTCTCCCTTCCCCCTTGATGAGGGAAGGGCCGGGGATGGGGGTGATGCGGCGGTTCAGCCGTCAACGCCGCCGGCCACCCCCACCCAACCCTCCCCCATCAAGGGGGAGGGCTTTGGTCTTTTGCAGGCCTCTTGTGAACTTCTTCACAACCAATGAGAGTATTTAGGCGCATTCTGCCTGGGAGCGATCGGGAGGCTCCCATGATCTTGGACGGCAGGGACATCGGCGACGGCGGCGTCATCGCCACCCAGGTTTGCATCGTCGGCTCGGGGCCGGCGGGGATCACCGCGGCCCTGCTGCTGCAGAAGGCCGGCTACAAGGTCGTGCTGATCGAGGGCGGCCGCAACCCGGGCTACTACCAGGAAAGCTGGGCCGAGAAGAACCTGCTCTACGCCGGCCAGGCCGAGGGGCTGTTCACGACCAACGAGCCGGACTTCCTGATCCAGCCCTATGCCGGCCAGTCGGCCCGCGGCTGGGAGCGCGAGCGCGTCTATGGCGGCACCTCCACCCACTGGGGCGGCCAGACCCGGCCGCTGGACCCGATCACCTTCGAGGCCCGGCCGGGCTTTCCCGGCTGGCCGATCACCTATGAAGACCTCATCCCCTACTACGCCCAGGCGGCGAAGCTCTGCGTGCTGCACGGCGACGACTTCAGCGCCGACTACTGGGCCGGGGTGCTGAGCGCCGAGGTCCCCGACATCGCCGGCTTCGACACCGAGATGTACCAGTTCATGGGCGGGGCCTATACGAACTTCGCCACCCGCACCTTCGACGGCGTCACGGCCGCCGAGGCCATCGCCGAGATCATCGTCAACGCCACCCTGCTGGAGATCCAGCACGCTGGCGGCGTCGTGCAGGGCCTGCGGGTCGCTTCGCTGGACACCAGCTTTCCGCCGGCCAAGGCGACCGAGTTCACGATCACGGCCGACGTCTACGTGCTGGCCTGCGGCGCGGTCGAGAACGCCCGCCAGCTCCTGCTGTCGGAAGCCGGCAACGATCAGGTCGGCCGCTACTTCCAGTGCCATCCGCTCAGCGGCGGCTCGGCCCTGAGCGTCAGCGGAAACTTCATCAGCCCGGCCGCGATGCGCCTGATCAAGGGGCAGACCCCGACCGGAACCTGGACCGACGACAACGGCGTCACCGTCCAGGGCCGGTTCTCGCCCAGCGCCGACATCCAGCGCCAGTACGGCATCGGCAGCTGCTGGTTCCGCCCCTACACCTCCTCGTACTATTTCGAGATGCGGCCCAACGACGAGAGCCGGATCACCCTGGCCGACACGGTCGATCCGGTGTTCGGCCAGCCGCAGACCAGGATCCGCTGGGAGGTGGGGCCAGGCGACCAGCACACCTACGAGACCTCGACGCTGCTGTTCCAGGAGGCCATCGGCGCGCTCGGCGGCCAGTTCTACTATCCGTCGTGGGAAGACCTGAAGAGCCAGCTGATCGTCAACGGCCACCACATCGGCACGACGCGGATGTCGGCCGACCCGGCCAAGGGCGCGGTCGACGCCGACCTTCGGGTCCACGGGCTCGACAACCTCTATGTCGCCGGCTCGTCGGTGTTCCCGCAGGGCGGCATCTCCAACCCGACCCTGACGATCGTGGCCCTGTCGGTCCGTCTGGCCGAACACCTGGGCGAGCGCCTGGGCCGCGCCCGTCCGCTGCGGACCGCCGAGCTGGAAGACGCCTGAACAGGGCCTTTGCGTCGCCGTCGCGGGGAGGGGGCTTCAGCCTCGCGGCAGCTCCAGATGCAGGAACTGGTTGAAGTCGCTGGCCACGTAGTCGCCGAAGGCCCCGCCGCCGACGAAGCCGCGCCGGCGATAGAGGGTCAGGGCCGCGTCGAACGCCGGGCCGCTGCCGGTCTCCAGGCTCAGGCGGCCCAGGCCCAGGGCGCGCGCCTCGTCGATCACGCGCTCGAGCAGGGCCGCGCCCACGCCCTTGCGCAGATGGTCGGGGTGGGTGCGCATCGACTTCACCTCGCCGGTCGCCGCGTCCAGCCGCTTCAAGGCGCCGATCCCCAGGATCGCCTCGCCCTCCCAGGCGCTCCACACCGTCACGCCCGGCGCCTGCAGGCCCGACAGGTCGAGCGCGAAGACGTGCCCGGGCGGCGAGCTGGCGTGCATGCCGGCCAGGTGCAGCCGCAGCAGGTCCTGCGTGCGCTCGTCGGTCAGGTCGGCGTCGCGGATGTGCATGTCGTCTTGATCCTTCAGGCCCCCGGCAGGGTCACCGTGAACGTCGAGCCCTCGCCTGGCCGGCTCGTCACCGTGATGTCGCCGCCCATCTGGCGGGCCAGGCGGCGGGAGATGGCCAGGCCCAGGCCCGTGCCGCCGAACTGCTGGGCCGTGCCGGCCACCTGCTCGAAGCGCTCGAAGATGCGGTCCAGCTGGTCGGCCGGAATGCCGACGCCGGTGTCGCCGACCGCCAGATCCAGGGCGCCGTCGCGCGCCGCCACCCGCAGCGAGACCACGCCGCTTTCCGTGAACTTCAGGGCGTTGCCCAGCAGGTTGACCAGGATCTGGCGCAGGCGGGCGGCGTCGCCGCACACCGTGGGCAGGTCGGCGCCGATCTCCAGCGTCAGGGCCACGCCCTTGTCCTGCGCCCGTTCGGCGAACAGTTCGACGGCCGAGCGGGCGACCGTCTCGATGTCGATCTGCGCGTCGGCCAGGTCGCTCGCCCCGGCTTCCAGGCGGGCCAGGTCCAGCACGTCGTTGACGATGGTCAGCAGCTTCTCGCCCGCGCCCTTGGCTTTGGTCGCCAGCATCCGCTCCTTGTCGGGCAGGTTGGGCGAAGCGGCCAGCAGGCCGTTGAAGCCGATCACGCTGGTCAGCGGCGTGCGCAGCTCGTGGGTCATGTTGGCCAGGAACTCGCTCTTGGCCTCGGTCGCCGCTTGGGCCTGGCGGGTCAGCAGTTCGCTGCGCGCGGCCAGCAGCCGCAGGTCCATCTCGGTGACGACGATCTGGGCCAGGGCCTCCAGCCGGCGCTTCTCCTCGGCCGACAGCGGCGGGCGCGCCTTGCGGTCGATCAGGCACAGGGCGCCCAGGCGATGGCCGCTGGGCAGGCGCAGCGGCGCGCCGGCGTAGAAGCGGATGTTGGGATCGTCGGTGACGAAGGGGTTGCTGCTGAACCGCTCGTCGTGCTCGGGATCGAGCACCTCGGTCACCTCGTCCGACTGGATCGTGTAGTGGCAGAAGGCGTCCTCGCGCGGCGTGCCCCCGGGCTCCAGCCCGACGATCGACTTGATCCACTGCCGGTCGGCGTCGATCAGGGTGATGGCGGCGATCGGCATGTCGAATAGCTCGGCCGCCAGGGCGGTGATGCGGTCGAACGCGGCCTCCGGCGGGGTGTCGACCAGGCCGTATTCGTGCAGCGCCGCCAGCCGGGCGTTCTCGTCGCTGGTGAACATGAACTCTTACGCTGACCGCCTCGGCGCGGGAGGAACGCCGCGCGGCGTATTTCGCCTACGGGGCGAGGGTCTGTCGAGGGGGGCGGACAAGCAGAACCCCTCCCCCTTGATGGGGGAGGGGCAGGGGGGAGTGACTGCGGTGGTCGGGGACGAAGCGCCGCGCTCATTGGGCCAGCGCCGCTCCACCCCCATCCCCGACCCTTCCCCCATCAAGGGGGAAGGGAGATTTTGCCTACAGATACTTCATCCACGGCTGCCGGCTGGCGCGCTTCACCGGGCCGAACCAGCGGCAGGCCCACCAGCACGGGATCGCGACCAGGCCCGCCGTCAGCCAGATCGCCCAGACGCCCGGCAGGCTCCAGACCTCGCCCTGGTTGGGCCCCAGCGTCGCGACCGCCGCCAGCTGCAGCAGGTGCAGCCCGTAGAGGTGGATCAGGTAGAAGAACAGCGGCGCGCTTCCCAGCACGGCCAGGGGGCTGAGCAGCCGGGCCGGGACCTTCTCCAGCCCCGCCAGCAGCAGCGCCCCGATCCCCAGGGTCAGCAGCAGGAAGTCGGCCGAGGGCGGATATTTGGTGACGTTCAGCCAGCTCATCGCCGTGCGCAGGGCGTCGGGCCCGTGGACCCACGGCGTCTCGCCATAGCCGTTCAGATTGCGCAGCAGCAGAAGCAAGGTGAGGGCGCCGACGCCTGTCAGCAGCAAGCGATTGCGCCGGTCGCGCCAGGTCGCTGCGAACCACGGGCCGATCGCATAGCCCAAAGCCGCCACGCCGATCCACGGCAGCAGCGGGTACGAGGTCCGCGCCCGTGCACCCCACGGCAGGTCGATGAAGCCGCGATCGTGCAGGATCGCCCACAGCGCGTGGCCAGGCTGGCCCGGCGCGATGCTGATCGGGTCCAGCAGGTTGTGGCCCAGCACGACCGCCAGCCCCACCGCGGCGATCGCCGCGCGCGGCAGATGCACCAGCGCCGCCAGGGCGATCATCGACAGGCCGATCGCCCAGATCACCTGCAGGTAATAGGTCTTCGGCGTCAGGTCGAAGGTCCAGGCGAAGCTGACGAAGGTCAGTTCCAGGAACACCAGGAAAAGGCCGCGCTTGAACAGGAAGCCGCTGGCCGCCCTTGCCGCGGCGCGCGGATCCTCGCCGCCGGCCTTGCGGCCATAGAGCCAGGCGGCAAGGCCGGTCAGGGCCACGAACACCGGCGCGCACAGGTGGGCGGAAAGCCGCGTGAAGAACAGCGAGGGCTGCGTCGCCTGCACGTCCATCGGGTCGGAGACCTGGGCGTGGATGAAGAAGAACTCCCGCACGTGGTCGACCATCATCAGCAGCATGACCAGCCCCCGCAGGGCGTCGATGGCGACGATCCGATTGGAGGAAAGGGCGGGGGAGGGGGCGGTTGACAGCATCGTGTCTACGGCATAGCTGATATGTAATAACATTACAAATGGAGTTGCGTCTTGCCCCTGTCGTGGAGCTGCGTCAGCGCGTGCCTGCTGTCCCTGTCGGCCGCCGAGCCCGCTATCGAGCCGCCGGAAGCCGAACCCCACGCCGTGGGCGAGATCGTCATCCTGGGTCGGCGCGGCGCGGCCCGCGACGCCACCCTCGGCGCGGGCGAGATCACCCAGGCCACCTCGCCCTCCAGCCGCTCGGTCGAGCGCGACCTGCTCGACGCCGTCGGCGCGGGCCGGCTGGCCGACGCCCTGGAGCTGACCAGCGGCGTCAGCCAGCAGAACAATCGCGGCGGCTTCCTCGACAACTTCGCCATCCGCGGCTTCCTCGGCACGCCCGATGGCGGGGCCGAGTATTATGTCGATGGCTTCCTGGCCAATCGCGGCCTGGCGCCGCCGCGCGATCCGGCCACGGCTGAGCGGGTCGAGATCCTCAAGGGCCCGGCCGGCGCCCTGTTCGGCGACATCGACCCGGCCGGCCGCGTCAACATCGTCTCCAAGACCCCGCAGTTCGCCCACGCCGGCAGCGTCGCCGCCACCGTTGGCTCCTACGGCCTGCGCCGGGCCGAGCTGGACCTCACCGGCCCGCTCAGCGACACCGTCGCCGCCCGCCTGGTCGTCGCCGACGAGCACAGCGACGGCTGGCGCGACCATGTCGACCTGCACCGCCGGGCCATCGCCCCGTCCCTGACCTGGCGGCCCACTGACGCCCTGCGCCTGACCTATGTGGGCGAGTTCACCGTCTTCGACGCCCCTTTCGATCGCGGCGTGCCGGCCGTGAACGGCGACGCCCTGGCCATCCCGCGCTCGCGCTTCTTCGGCGAGCCTAGTGACGGGACGACCCGCTTCCGCAACGCGCGCCACCAGGTCACCGGCGAATACGAGCTTTCGCCCGACTGGCGGCTGACGGCGGGCGCGGCCTATCGCACCGGCGACATGAAGGGCTTCTCCAGCGACCAGTCGCGCCTGGTCGGCCGCGAGCTGTGGCGCCAGCGCCGCCAGCGCGACTACAGTGTCGAGGACCTGTCGGGCCGCGTCGAGCTCGACGGCCGCCTGGGCGCCCATCACCTGAACATCGGCGTGAAGGGCTACACCCTCGACTATCGCGAGGGCCTGCTGCGCCGGAACCCGTCCGCGACGGCGCCCTACGCGATCTCGATCGACGCGCCGGTCTATGGCGGGACGGCGCTGTCGCTGCTGCCCTTCACCGACAACCGCGAGACCCGGCGCGTGGCGACCCTCTACGCCCAGGACCTGTGGCAGGTGTCCGACCGCCTGGGCGTCTTCGCCGGCGCGCGGGTCGATCGCTATCGCCAGACCATCCGCAACAACCGCACCGGCGCGGTCGGCCGGAACGAGGGTTCGCCCATCGACTACCGCTTCGGCGCCCGCTACCGCCTGACCGACGCTGTGAGCGCCCACGCCAGCTACGGCCGCTCGTTCCTGCTCAACTCCGGCACGGGCCGCACCGGCGAGGGCTTCGCGCCCGAGAAGGGCAGGGGCTGGGAGCTGGGCCTGGCCGGCGCCTGGCCGGGCGTTGATGTGGCGGTCTCGGTCTTCGACATCGAAAAGCGCAACATCCTGGCCAACGACCCGGTGGACGCCTCTTTCCTCGCTCCCGTCGGCAAGCTGACCAGCCGCGGCGTCGAGCTGGACGGCTCGTTCGAGGTCAGCGCGGCCTGGCGGGTGGTGGTCAACTACAGCTGGACCGACGCGGTCGCCGACGACGTCGCCTTCGCCACCGACGCGGTGCTGAACGTCCCCGAGCACTCCGGCGGCGCCTTCGCCGTCGGGCGGTTCGACAAGTGGTCGCTGACGGTCGGCGCATCCTACGTCGGCGACCGGGCCGGGGCGCTGGACGGCTCGGGCCTGATCCTGCCGTCCTACTGGAAGGCCAAGGCGGCGGTGGAATACGCCATCACCCCCAGGCTCGACGCCCGCCTGGAGGTCGACAACCTGCTGGACGAGCACTACGCCCAGAGTTCCTACAGCCCGGTGTGGATCTTCCCCGGCGCGCCACGGACGGTTCGGGCGACGGTGCGGGCGCGGCTGTAAATCCGCGCTCCCCAAAGTTCGTCATCCCGGAAAGCGCGTAGCGCTTATCCGGCGACTGTGTTGGGTCAAGCGGGCTTTTGCCAGGGTTGTCCGGATTTGAGCATG
>NZ_QHJY01000222.1 GCF_003185805.1 Caulobacter sp. D5 | reverse complement strand
CCTCCCCCGTGCAACGGGGGAGGGGGACCACGAAGTGGTGGAGGGGGCGAGACTGGGCTCGGCGCGTGCGGTCGCCCCCTCCGTCACGACGCCGATGGCGTCGCGCCACCTCCCCGTTTCACGGGGGAGGAGCGGGTGAAGCGAACGCCACGCAGGCCTTCAGCACGTCGGTCAGGACGCTGCGCATCGGCGCGGCCTTGGGCGGTCGGTAGGGCGAGGGCCAGGACTGCGGGGTGATGCGGGGCGAGGGATCGTCCATGTAGCCGCGGCAGGCCAGCTCCATCTGCACGGCGTGGATGCCGCGCTCGGGCTTGCCGTAGTGGCGGGTGATCCAGCCGCCCTTGAAGCGGCCGTTGATCACCATCGGCAGGCCCGAGGTCTCGCAGGCCGCTTCCACCGCCGCCGCCAGGGCCGGGTCGCAGCTCTGGCCGGAATTCGTGCCGATGTTGAACACCGGCAGTTCGCCGGGGAACAGGCGCGGCGCCCGTGAGCGGATCGAGTGGGCGTCGTACAGGACGACCTTGCCATGCAGGGCCAGCAGCCGGTCGATCTCGGCCCGCAGCGCCGCGTGATAGGGGATGAACCAGCGCTCGCGGCGGGCGGCGATCTCGGCCTCGTCCGGCTCCTGGCCGTCGGCGTAGAGCCGCTCGCCGTCGAAGGTGTCGGTGGGGCAAAGCGCGGTGGTGGCCATGCCGGGATAGAGCGAGGCGCCCGACGGGTCGCGATTGACGTCGATCACCGTGCGCGACACCGCCGTCCGCACCGTCGTGGCGCCCAGGTCGTCGGCGAAGTTGTAGAGCCGCTCGATCCACCAGTCGGCGTCCTTGCGGGCCAGCCACGGCGAGGTCAGGCGTTTTTCGATGTCCTCGGGGATGAAGGATCCCGAGTGCGGGATGCTGACGATCAGGGGCGCATCGCCCCGCCAGACTTCCAGCCAGTCGCTGCTCATCAGGTCGCTCCGGGCAAGGGAACGCCGGCCGCCGCGACGATGACCGCGCCGGTCCGCACCAGGATGTTGGCCGCTTCCATGTCGGGATGGAAGTGGCGGTCGTCCGACAGGTGCGGCACCTTCTCGCGGACCGACTTCCGCACCGCCTCGAGGGCGGCGCTGGAGGTCAGCGGCGCGTGGAAGTCGCAGCCCTGCGCGGCGGCCAGAAGTTCAATGCCGATCACCGCCGTTGCGTTCTCGACCATCGACAGCAGGCGGCGCGCCCCGTGGGCGGCCATGGACACGTGGTCTTCCTGGTTGGCCGAGGTCGGGATGGAGTCGACGCTGGCCGGATAGGCCTTCTGCTTGTTCTCCGAGACCAGGGCCGCGGCCGTGACCTGCGGGATCATGAAGCCCGAGTTGAGGCCGGGCTTCGGCGTCAGGAAGGCCGGCAGGCCCGACAGCGCCGGGTCCACCAGCATGGCGATGCGGCGCTCGGCGATCGAGCCGATCTCGCAGACCGCCAGGGCGATCATGTCGGCGGCGAAGGCCACGGGCTCGGCGTGGAAATTGCCGCCCGACAGCGCCTCGTCGGCCTCGGGGAAGATCAGCGGGTTGTCGGAGACGCCATTGGCCTCGGTGGAAAGGGTGGTCGCCGCCTGGCGCAGCACGTCCAGGGCCGCGCCCATCACCTGCGGCTGGCAGCGCAGGCAGTAGGGGTCCTGCACGCGCTCGTCCTCCTTCAGGTGCGAGGCGCGGATGTCGGAAGACGCCATCAGGCTGCGCAGGGCGGCGGCGGTCTCGATCTGGCCGGCGTGGCGGCGCAGGGCGTGGATGCGCGGATCGAAGGGCGTGTCCGAGCCCTTGGCGGCTTCGGTCGACAGGGCGCCGGTGACCAGGGCCGACTGGAACAGCACCTCGGCCTCGAACAGCCCGGCCAGGGCGTTGGCGGTCGAGAACTGGGTGCCGTTCAGCAAAGCCAGGCCCTCCTTGGGACCCAGCTCGACGGGGGCGAGGCCGGCGCGGGCCAGGGCCTCGGCGGCTGGTTTGCGCATGCCGCCGACGTCGATCTCGCCGACCCCGATCATGGTCGCGGCCATGTGCGACAGCGGCGCGAGATCCCCCGAGGCGCCGACCGAGCCCTGGCTCGGCACCACCGGCGTCAGGCCAAGCTCAAGCATCGCTTCCAGCAGCTTGACGGTCTCGACCCGCACGCCCGAGGCGCCTTGCGCCAGGCTCGCCAGCTTCAGGGCCATCATCAGGCGGATCACCGCCACCGGCGAGGGCTCGCCCGTGCCGGCGGCGTGGGACAGCACGATGTTGCGTTGCAGGGTCGCCAGGTCCTCGTCGCCGATGCGCACGCTGGCCAGTTTCCCAAAGCCCGTATTGATGCCGTAGACCGGCTCGCCCTTGGCCAGGATGCGGGTCACCGCCGCGGCGCTGGCCTCGATCACCGGCCAGGCATGGTCCGCCAGGCGGGCCGAGGCGCCGCGATAGACGGACTTCCACTGGGCGAGGCTGACCTCGCCGGGATGCAGGACTTCAGTATTCACGAAACGGCGCTCCAGACGCGCGCATGGAGCGGGTTGAAGCCCATGCGGTAGACAAGTTCGGCGGGACGCTCGACGTCCCAGATGGAAAGGTCGCAGGCCTTGCCGGCTTCCAGGGTTCCCCGGTCGGCCAGCACGCCCAGGGCCCGGGCGGCCTCGCGCGTGACGCCGGCCAGGCACTCGTCCACCGTCAGGCGGAACAGGGTGGCGGCCATGTTCATGGTCAGCAGCAGGCTGGTCAGCGGCGAGGTGCCGGGGTTGCAGTCGGTCGCGAGCGCCAAGGGCACGGCGGCCGAGCGCAGGGCGTCGATCGGCGGCAGCTTTGTCTCGCGTACGAAGTAGTAGGCGCCGGGCAGCAGCACGGCTGTCGTGCCGGCACTGGCCATGGCGGCGATCCCGGCCTCGTCGAGATGTTCCAGGTGATCGGCCGACAGGGCGCCGAACTCGGCGGCCAGGGCCGCGCCGTGCAGGTTCGACAACTGCTCGGCGTGCAGCTTCACGGGCAGGCCGTGGGCGCG
>NZ_QHJY01000221.1 GCF_003185805.1 Caulobacter sp. D5 | reverse complement strand
CCTGATGGGCGCCATCGTCTTCCTCGCCTCCGACGCCTCGGCCCTGATGACCGGCTCCTCCCTGGTCGTCGACGGCGGATGGACCGCCGATTGAGTTCAAGGATCTCCGCATGAAGCTCGCCACCCTGAAGTCCGACACCTTCGACGGCCGCCTGGTCATCGTCTCCCGCGACCTGAAGACGGCCGTCTTCGCGCAGGCCGCGCCGACCCTGCAGGCGGCGCTGGACCGCTGGGACGCGCTGGCGCCGGCGCTCCAGGCCCAGTCCGACGCCCTCGACGCCGGGACCGTGCAGGACGCCTTCGCCTTCGATCCCACGCAGGCCCTGTCGCCGCTGCCGCGCGCCTACCAGTGGCTGGACGGCTCGTCGTTCCTGGCCCACGGCCGGCTGCTGGACAAGGCGTTCGGCATCCCGCCGATCCCCCAGGCCGACGTCGTGCCGATCATGTATCAGGGCGGCTCCGACGCCTTTCTGGCACCGACGCAGGATGCACCGTTCGTCGACGAGGCCGACGGCATCGACTTCGAGGCCGAGTACGCGATCGTCACCGGCGACGTGCCGATCGGCGCCACCGACGAGGAAGCGCAGGGCGCTGTGCGGCTGGTGCTGTTGGCCAACGACTGGAGCCTGCGGGCGCTCCAGCGCTTCGAGATGATGCGCGGCTTTGGCCCCATCCACGCCAAGCCGGCCACCGCCTTCGCCCCGGTGGCGGTGACGCCCGACGAGCTTGGCCCCGCCTGGGCCAACGGCAGGGTGGAGCTGCCGGTGCAGGTGGCCTGGAACGGCCAGGCCTTCGGCCGGCCAAGCGGCGCGGCCATGGACTTCACCTACGCCAAGCTCATCGTCCACGCCGCCCGCACCCGCGCCCTCAAGGCCGGGACCATCGTCGGCTTCGGCACCGTCTCGGAGGGCGCGCCCGACAAGGTCGGCTCGGCCTGCATCGCCGAGCGGCGCGGCTGGGAGGTGATCCAGCACGGCGAGCCGAAGACCGGCTTCATGCGCTTTGGCGACACCGTCCGCATCGAGGTGCTGGACGAAGCCGGCGCTTCGGTGTTCGGAGCCATCGAGCAGAAGGCGATCCAGGCGAGAGCCTGAGAGCGTCCATAACGACAAGAAGCGTAAAAGGGTCGAGGAAATGGTCGGCAAGGTTCTGGTGATCGGCGGCGGCATCGCCGGCATGTCGGCGGCGATCCTGCTGCGGCGGGGCGGGGCGGCGGTCGACCTTGTCGAAATGGATCCGGCCTGGCGCGTCTACGGCGCCGGCATCACCATCACTGGCCCGACCCTGCGGGCCCTGCGCGCGGTGGGCGTGCTCGACGCGGTGCTGGCCCAGGGCGCGGCCTGGAGCGGCGGCACGGTCTTTTCCAAGACCGGCGAGTTCATCGCCGACCTTTCGACCACCCCAGTCGAGGAAGGCATCCCCGCCACCGGCGGGGTCATGCGGCCGGTGCTGCACGCGGTGCTGTCGGAGACGACCCGCCAGGTCGGGGTGGATGTCAGGCTCGGCGTCACGGTCGAGGCCCTGCATCAGGCAGGCGAGGCCGTCGAGGTCGCCACCAGCGACGGCGAGCAACGGACCTACGATCTGGTCATCGGGGCCGACGGCATCTTCTCGACCACCCGCAAGGCGATCTTCCCCGACGCGCCCGAGCCGCGCTTCACCGGCCAGGCCTGCTGGCGGCTGCTGGCCGAGCGGCCGCCGGGCTTCGACCGCTCGCACTTCTACATGGGCGGCGACAAGAAGATCGGCTTCAACCCGGTCTCGCCGACCCACATGTACATGTTCCTGCTGGAGCACACGCCCGACGATCCGTGGATCGACCTGGCCGACCAGCCGGCGCGGCTGCACGCCCTGATGGAGGGCTTCGGCGGCATCGTGCCCGGGATCCGGGAGGGGGTGCTGGCCAACCCGACCATCAACTACCGGCCGCTGAAGATCCTGCTGCAGCCGCCGCCCTGGAATGTCGGCAGGGTGGTGCTAATCGGCGACGCCGTCCACGCCACCACGCCCCACCTGGCCTCCGGCGCCGGCATGGCCGTCGAGGACGCCGTGGTCTTGGCCGAAGAGCTGGCGCGCGGCGGCGATGTCGAGGCCGCGCTCGAACGCTTCACCGGCCGCCGCTTCGACCGCTGCCGCATGGTGGTGGAGAACTCGGTCCGCCTGGGCGAGCTGGAGATGACCGGTGGTTCACCGCAGGAGCACAACACCCTGATGGCTGCTTCGATCACGGCCCTGCGCCAGGCCATCTGACCCTTTTTCCGCGTCGTCTCCGACCTGGCCCGCCCGGCGATCCCGCCGGGCGGGCGCTTCTTTTGGCGCGTCCCGCGACGCCCGGCCGCCGCGATACCTCCAATCCGAACAATGGATTTCTCGTCGCCGCGCCCGGGTGGTCTGTTCGCAGGGAGAACAAGAAGCCAGCGGGGAGGACGGCAAGGCGCAGGGCGCCGCGTCCGGACCCGTTCACGGAGTAGGGCATGGCGATTCTGGGTGTCGAGAGCGCGATTTTCGGCGTGGACGATCTTGAGCTCTGTACGCGGTTCTGGACCGACTTCGGCCTGACGCCGCTGTCGCGAACCGACGACGAGAGCGTGTTCGAGGTGGCCAGCGGGTCGAAGATCGTGGTCCGTCGTCGCGGCGACCCGCGCTCGCCCGCCACCTACGCCGGCAAGGTCGGCATGCAGGAAACCATCTGGGGCGTCGACACCCAGGAGGCCTTCGACGCCCTGGTCGCCGACCTGTCGCGCGACCGCGAGATCAGCTTCGACGCCGACGGGGCGGCCCACTTCTTCTGCGATGACGGCATGCCGATCGGCCTGAAGGTCTGGAACAAGCGCCAGGTCGTCTCGCAGCCCGATCCCGTCAATGCGCCGGGGAACATCCAGCGTCTGAACCTGCACCGCAAATGGCGCCGGCGCTGCCTGCCCAAGACCATCAACCACGTGGTCTTCTTCGTGCACGACTACGTGGCCAGCCTGGAGTTCTTCATCGAGCGCCTGGGCTTCCGCTACACCGACCATTCACGCGGCGCAGGGGTCTTCGCCCGCGCCGACGGGACCCACGAGCACCACAGCATCTTCTTCGTCTCGACGGCCCTGCCGGTGGCGCCCGACGATCCGGGCTTCATGCACATCGCCTTCGGCCTGGAGGATATCGACGAGCTGATGCTGGGCGTGAACCAGATGCAGCAGAAGGGCTGGACCAACACCAGCCAGAACAGCTCCGGCGGCCTGTCGCGCCACCGCATCTCGTCGGCCATCTACTACTACTTCGACAACCCGAACGGCGGCGAGGCCGAGTACCACGTCGACACCGACTATCTCGACGACAACTGGGTTCCGCGGGTCTGGGACTGGAAGTTCGGCTCGCTACTGTGGGCCACGAAGACGCCCAGCTTCTGGGAGGGCGAGGTCGCCTGGGACATGCAGTTCGACGCCGACCGTCGCTCGCTCGAACCTTTCCGACGCCCCGGGGGCGTCGGCGACAAAAACGGAAATCTTCCGGACAAGCTCGACACGCTAACTGAGGAAGACGAGCACGCGATCTAGAGCGCGACAGCCGGGCCCGACAACGGTTCCAGCGACTGTCGCGCTCCAGAGAACAAAGACGGGCTCGCGACAAAAGACATTAGAGAGGGACAGTCAGTGACCACGTCTTCCGCCCCAGCCGCCCGGCGGGCCGGGCCCGTCCAGGGCCTCAGCCTGCTTCTGCCCGTGACGCTTTCGGTGATGGGGGCGCTGCTGGTGGCGCCGATCATCCCGCAGCTGATGCAGGCCTTCGCCCATGTGCCGGGCATCGAATTCCTGGCGCCGATGGTGGTCACCATGCCCTCGCTGTGCATCGCCCTGTTCTCGCCGCTGGCGGGGATGCTGGGCGACTCGGTGGGCCGGCGGCGGCTGCTGATCTGGTCGATGGCGATCTACGCCGCCTTCGGCGTCGCCCCGTTCTTCCTGCGTGACCTCTGGGCGATCCTGGCCACCCGCGTGGTGGTGGGGGTCATGGAGGCCGTGGTCATGACCCTGTCGACCACCCTGATCGCCGACCTTTTCCGGGGCGAGACCCGCGATCGCTGGCTGGCCGCCCAGGCGGGCACGGCCTCGGTCTCTGCCGTGCTGTTCCTGATGATCGGCGGCGCGGCCGGCCGTTTCGGCTGGCACGGACCGTTCCTGGTCTATCTGTTCCCGCTGGTGCTGATGGTCGGCGTGATCGCCTTCACCTGGGAGCCCTCTCGCGACGAGGCCGCCGGCGAAGGGGAGGGCGAGGAGGCCCAGCGCCCGTCGCTCAGCTGGGCGGGCTTTCCGTGGAAGTTCATGCTCGGCGTCTGCGCCGTCACCCTGTTCGCCGCCACCATGTTCTACACGGTGCAGATCCAGCTCAGCACGGCGCTGTTCGCGCTCGGCGTGAAGGATCCGGCCCGCATCGGCCTGCTGACCGCCATCGCCAGCCTGGCCGTGCCGCTCGGCACCCTGTCGTTCTGGATCCTGTCGCCGCGCCTGCCGCTGCGGGGCCTGATGCTGCTGGAGTTCGCCCTGCTGGGCGTCGGCTTCATCCTGATGTCCCATGCGCCCAATGAGACCACCTTCGTGGCCGCCTCGGCCCTCAACCAGATCGGCGGCGGCATGATCCTGCCGACCATGCTGACCTGGGCCACGCGCGGCCTGCCGTTCGCTGTGCGAGCGCGCGGCATGGGCGTGTGGCAATCGACCTTCGCCCTGGGGCAGTTTGTCTGCGGCCTCTTGGTGCCGCTGATCGGCAAGTCGGTGGGCGGCATCCTGCCGACCTTCCAGGTGATCGGGGCGGCCAGCCTCGTCGCCGCCGTCCTGACCCTGGTCGCCATGCTGGCGGCCAAGGGCGGCAAGCCGCAATCCATCGCCCAGGTGAGCCTCTGATGAGCCAGTTCAAGTACGGCTTCCACCACGGGGGCGTCAGCGTCCCCGACCTCGACGCCGCCGTCGAATGGTACGACCGCGTCCTCGGCTTCAAGGTCGAGCGCCGGTTCCCGATCCCGACCATCCCCGCCCAGGTGGCGATGATCGCCAACGGGGCCTTGCGGATCGAGCTGTTCGAGGTGCCGAACGCCGCGCCTTTGCCCGAGGACCGCCGAATTCCCGACCGCGACGTCCACACCCACGGCAACAAGCATGTGGCCTTCGTGGCCCAGGACGTCGTCGCCCTGTCGGAGGAGCTGAAGACGCGTGGAGCCGACATCGTCTGGGTCAAGACCATGCCGCACGGCTCGGCCTGCTTCATCCGGGATCTCGCCGGCAACCTGATCGAGTTCGTGGAGGGGCCGATCCCCGCCGGGGAAGCCGGGAGCCTCTGAGCGCATGAGCACGCTTCTCTCCAACCGCCTGGCCGGCAAGGTGGCGGTCGTCACCGGCACGGGCGCCGGCATCGGCAAGGGCGTTGGCCTGATGTTCGCCCGCCACGGCGCGCGCGTCGTCGGCTGCGACATCGACGCGGCGGCCGCGCAGGCCACGGCCGAGCAGGCGAGGGCGGAAGGCCTGGCCTTCGACAGCCTCCACCCCTGCGACCTGACGACCGAGGCGGGCGCCCAGGCCCTGATCGACAAGGCCGTCGCCCTGCACGGCGGGATCGACATCCTGGTCAACGCCGCCGCCATGGGGATCTTCGCCTTCATCGACGACATGACCTATGCCGACTGGCGCAGGACCCTGACCGGCGAACTCGACATCGTTTTCCTGGCCTGCAAGGCGGCCTGGCCGCACCTGCTGGCGCGGGGAGGGGGCTCGATCGTGAACTTCGCCTCGGCCAACGCCCGCCAGGCCCTGCAAGGCTCGGGCGCCCTGGCCCATTGCGCCGGCAAGGGCGGGGTGCTGGCCATGACCCGGCAGCTGGCGATGGAGGGCGGACCGCACAGGATCCGCGCCAACACCATCTCGCCCGGCCTGATCGTCACGGCGGCCACCGCGCCGGTCGTCGCTGACCCGGAATTCGAGGCGCAGGTCCTGCGCAAGAAGATGATCAAGCGCCTGGGCCAGCCCGAGGACGTGGCCTGGCTGGCGACCTTCCTGGCGTCGGACGAGTCCAGCTGGATCACCGGCGCCGACCACGCCATCGATGGCGGCGCGACGGCCTGGTGAGGGCCTGACGAGACCCGGCGCGGCGCTCATCCGTCGCGCCGATGGCGCCTATCCGAAGCAACGCTTTGTCGCCGAACGATGGTCGTCATAGCCTTTCCGAACAAAGGGATCGGCCGTTTCGCACCGCGCGTCAGACGCGGGCGGCGGCCGCAAGGAAACAAGGGGAATGCAGATGCGAGTCAGCTTGCTGACGTCGGTCGCCATGCTCGCCGCGCTGAGCGCGGGCGCGGCCATGGCCCAGGACCAGAAGTCCGCCGACACTGTCGAGCTGGGCGAGGTGGTCGTCACCGCCCAGCACAAGAACGAAACCATCCAGAAGGCGGCGGTGAACGTCACCGCGCTCGGCGCCGAGCAACTGGAGCGCGCCTCCGTCGTCCAGGCCCAGGACCTCAACCGCGTGGCCCCCGGCATCCAGATCAGCCAGGGCGGGCCGTCGACCCAGATCTACATCCGCGGGGCCGGCACCTACGGCACCAACATGTACGCCGACCCGGCCGTGGCCTTCAACGTGGACGGCGTCTACATCGGCCGCCTGCCGGCCACCGAAGGCGTGTTCTACGACCTCGAGCGGGTCGAGGTGCTGAAGGGCCCGCAGGGCACGCTCTACGGCCGCAACGCCACCGGCGGCGCGGTCAACATCATCACCGCCAAGCCGAAGTTCGACTTCGGGGCAGGGGGCTCGCTCGAGGTCGGCGACTACAACCTGCGCCGCGCCGACGCCCATCTGAACGTGCCGGTCAGCGACACCTTCGCCCTGCGCATCGCCGGCCAGACCGTGCGCCGCGACGGCTACCTGTCCGACGGCTACGACGACGCCAATGTCGACGCGGTCCGCGTGAAGGGCCTGTGGGCGCCGACCGACGACGTCTCGCTGCTGCTGAGCGCCAGCTACGCCCAGATCGGCGGCAAGGGGCCGGGCGCGGTGCCCGTGCCGCTGGTCGATCCCGACAATCCGTGGACCGGCCCCAGCACGGCGGCGGCCAACGCCTACCTGCTGTCCAACACCGGTCCGCCCTCGGCCCTGATCGCCTCGATCGGCTCGGACGGCTACGTGAACAACAAGTTCTACGCCTTCGGCGGCGAGCTGAACTGGCGACTGGGCTTCGCCGACCTGACGGTGATCGCCAACCAGACCCGCCAGGACGCCGACTACGTCACCTATCGCCCCGGCTTCTACTTCTCGCCCAACGACCACCAGATCCAGCGCTCGCTGGAAGCCCGCCTGTCGGGCGAGGCGGGCAAGCTGAAGTGGGTGACCGGCCTCTACGCCTACAAGGAAGACCAGCGCACCGACTTCACGGTCAACCAGGGCGCCTTCAACAAGAACCGCGTCGTGCTCGACAGCCTGACCGACGCCTCCTACGCCGCCTTCGGCCAGGGCACCTACAGCGTCACCGACGCCTTCCGCCTGACCGCGGGCCTGCGTTACACGCAAGAGACCAAGACCCAGCACGGCACTCTGGCGGTGGGCGGGGTGTCCAGCTCCAGCGTCGCCAATTCCACCTACTGCTCGGCGACCAACCAGGGCACGTTCTCGACGACCTACGTCTACGAGGGCGACACGACGGCGACCGACACCTGCATCTTCCCGGTGGCCGGCGACAAGACCTGGCGCTCGACCGACTGGAAGCTGGGTTTCGAGTACGACGTCGCCAGGGACTCGCTGCTCTACGGCTCGGTCAGCACGGCCACCAAGGCCGGAGGCTTCTGGGCCGCCCTGGCGCCCAACACCTACGAGCCCGAGAAGCTGACCGCCTACGCCGTGGGCTCCAAGAACCGGTTCCTCGACCGCCGCCTGCAGGTCAACGCCGAGGTCTTCTACTGGGACTACAAGGACCACCAGGAAAGCCACCTGGGGCCGATCGTCAACCCGCCCGCCGGCTTCACCAACATCACCGAGAACTCGGGCAAGGCCGAGATCTACGGCGTGGATCTGGACACCCAGTTCAAGCTGACCGCCCGCGACCTGCTGACCGCCAACGTCCAGTACCTGCACGCGACCTACAAGGAGTTCAGCTACACCCGCTCGGCCTCGCTGCCGGCGGCGATCACCAGCTGCGCCTCCACCACCCAGACCTCGGGCGACTACACGCTGGACTGCTCGGGCAAGCGCATGCCGCGCACGCCCGAATGGCTGGTCAACCTGGGCTACGAGCACCGCTTCGATCTGCCCAACGGCGGCTCGATCACGCCCTCGGCCCACACTACCTGGTCGGCGGCCTACTGGCTGGCCATCGATTACGTGCCCAACGAGCGCCAGCCGTCCTACTGGATGCACGACCTCGACGTCACCTATGCCGCCCCCGGCGGCAAGTGGTCGCTGGCCGCTTACGTCCACAATGTCGGCAACGAGGCGGTCTTCACCGACGCCTATCTGCAGCCCTTCACCACGGGGATCTCCTACAGCGTCCTGCGCGCCCCGCGCACCTGGGGCGTGCGGCTGTCGGCCAAGTACTGATCGCTCTCGATCGAACTTGCGGGGACGCGTCGCGGGGGGGCGGCGCGTCCCTTTTTCTTTGGCCCCGCAGCTATCGGCGCCGCCGATGGCGGCCATGGGCACAAGCGCTTTTTCCGTTTCCGCCGGCCCGCTTAAGACCGCTGGAACCCACCAGGAGACCCTCAGGATGTTCGAGTATTTCCCCGGCAACTACGTCTGGAACCTGTCGGTCTGCATCGCCCTGGAATCCGGCGGCCAGGTCGGCGAGGTCGACGCCATGTGCCGCCCGATCCGCGAGGCGGCCACCCGCGGCGAGGACGCCGGCACGGTCGAGTTCATGGAAAGCTGGGCGGCCATGGCCGACACCCTGTGGGACCTGGCGCACGAAGACCTGGCCGCCGGCCGCAGGCTGTCGGCCGGGCCCAAGCTGCTGCGCGCGGCCCTCTACTACTTCACCGCCGAGCGCATGCAGAGCCGGGGTTCGGTGCGCCGCGTCGCCACCTACGCCCGGGCGCTGGAAGCCTTTTCGCTGGGCTGCGAACACGGCCGCCAGAACTGCCGCCGGGTCGAGATCCCCTACGAGGGCGGGGTCATCGCCGGCCTGTTCGTTCAGGCGCAAGGCGTCGACGGCCCCGCGCCGTGCCTGGTGCAGGTCAACGGCCTCGACAGCGTCAAGGAACTGCTGTTCCTCAACCGCGAGCCCGACGCCCTGGCCGCGCGCGGCGTCTCCTCGCTGATCATCGACCAGCCGGGCACGGGCGAGGCCCTGCGCCTGCACGACCTCAAGGCCGTGTTCGACACCGAGCGCTGGGCCTCCAGGGTGGTCGACTGGCTGGAGACCGTTCCCGAGGTCGATCCGAAACGGATCGGCATGCACGGTGTCTCGCTGGGCGGCTACTACGCGCCCCGCGCGGTGGCCTTTGAACCGAGGTTCGCGCTGGGCGTCGTCTGGGGCGCCAACCACAATTGGGGCGAGATGCAGAAGCGCCGCCTGGCCCGTGAAGGCGACATGCCCGTGCCGCACTACTGGGAGCACGTCCGCTGGGTCTGGGGCGGTGAGACCATCGACGACTTCATGGCCATCGCCGAGCAGGTCACGCTGAACGGGGTGATGGAAAAGATCGCCGTGCCGTTCCTCGTCACCCACGGCGAGAACGACCGCCAGATCCCGCTGGAATACGCCCACCAGAGCTACGACCAGCTGACGGCCAGCCCCAAGCGCGAACTGAAGATCTTTGGCGCCCGCGAGCAGGGCGTCGAGCACTCCAGCCTCGACAACGTCGCCAACGCCCGCGACTGGATCGCCGACTGGGTGGCCGAGACGTTTGGGGCGATGAAATAGCGCTCTTGCCCTCTCCCCTTGCGGGAGAGGGTGGCCTCGCGGAGCGGGGGCGGGTGAGGGGTCTCTCAGGCCTCAAAGCCGCGACGGCAGTCGTGCTGGGCGAGGCGTCTCATGTCTGAGAGACCCCTCATCCGTCATCCTTCGGATGACACCTTCTCCCGCAAGGGGAGAAGGAACTTACTCCTCAGCTTCATCAAACCTCGCCCGCGCCGCGCGGATCGCCGCGTTGTGCGCCCGCACCCAGTCCATCAGCCGCTCGACCTCGGCCAGCAGGCCTTCGCCCAGCGGCGTGATCGCATAGTCCACGCGCGGTGGCACGGTCGGGGTGATCGTGCGGCCGATCAGGCCGTCGCGCTCCAGGCTGCGCAGGCGCAGGGTCAGCATGCGCTGCGAGATCGCGCCCTCCCACGACAGCACGCCCACCAGCCGCCGCAGCGTCGCGTGCCGGAAGGTCCCGCCGCGCAGGATCAGGAGCAGCAGCAGGCTCCAGCGGTCGCCGACCCGGGCGAACACCTCGCGCATGGGGTCGCTGCGGTCGCCGCCGTTGCGCGCCTGGTCGGCCGCGAGATCCGCCAGCGGCCGGATCGCCTGGGTCAGCGCCTCGCCCTTGAAATCGACCTTCAGGATGCGGCCGATCTCGGCCTGGACGGCGTCCAGGGCGCGCGGCGGCTGTGCGTCGGTCATGCGGCGAATCCTCCCGAGGATGGGAACAATAATGTGCCGTCTTACGGCGAAAAACGCCTCGCCCTATCCCTCCTTCGACGCCCGCGCAGACGGGTCCGACCAGAGGAGGACGCAGCCTTGGGCTCCCTTGCGGACAAGACCGCCATCATCACCGGCGCGGGCGGGGGCATCGGCCTGGCCACCGCGCTGCTGCTCGCCGAGCGCGGCGCGCGCGTCGCCGTCGCCGACCTGCGTCTTGCGGCCGCCGAGGCCACCGC
>NZ_QHJY01000220.1 GCF_003185805.1 Caulobacter sp. D5 | reverse complement strand
CAGCAGCCGCTTCCCCCTCCGGCCCTTCGGGCCACCTCCCCCTTCAGGGGGAGGATCTTGCTAAGCCGGCGCGAACTCCACGCCCTGCACCTGGTTCAGGTCGCAGTCGCGGAAGCTGGCCTTGGCCAGGCGGGCGCCGGTGAAGTCGGCGCCGCGCAGGTCGGCGCCGTCGAGGATGGCTTCGGAAAGATCGGCGGTCTGGACCATGGCGTAGCGCATCCGCGCGGCCGCCAGGCTGGCCTGGGTCTGGCGCTGGGGACCCAGCGGCAACGGCGACAGATAGGCCTGGCGCAGGTCGGCCTTGGTCAGGTTGGCGCCGGTCAGCTTGGCGCCGCGCAGGTCGGCGCCGCGCAGATTGGCCGCGCGCAGGTCGGCGTTCTGCAGGTTCGCGCCCTGCAACTGGGCGCCGGACAGGTCCATGCCGACCATGCAGGCGCCCTTGGCGGTCATGGCGGTCAGGCGCAGGCCCTTCAGCCGGTCGCCGAGCGGACGCAGGTCCTCGCCGTCGAGACGGGCCGCCTGCCCTTCCTTGCCGCCGGTCTGGCACCATTGCTGGTTGGCCAGGCACCGGGCGTAGAGCTCGCGGGCCTTGTTCACCGCTTCCGGCGTCGAGGCCGTCAGGGCGCCGGTCATGTGCGCGCCGCTGGTCCGGGCGGTCGAGGTGTCGACCCCGGCCATCACCGAGCCTTGTAGGTTCGCGCCCTCGAGGTTGGCGCCCTTGATGTCGGCGTTGTCGAGGATGGCCCCGGCGAGATTGGCTTCCTTCAGGTTGGCGCCCGACAGCTTGGCCCCGCGCAGGGAGCAGTCGGAGAAGTCGGCCTTGAAGGCCGAAACGCCGGTGAACTGCGAGCCGTCCAGGGTCGCGCCCGAGAAGTTGACCTCGTCGACCTCGCCGTTGCGGGTCTCGTGCTTGAGGGTGTCCAGGCCCTTGCGGGGGTGCGGGATGGCGATCTGGCCCTCGCGGAAGTCGGCCTGGGTCAGGTCGGCCTGCGAGAGGTTGGCGCCGCGCAGGCAGGCCCCGCGCAGGTCGGCGCGTTGCAGGCTGGCCTGGCGCAGGTCGGCCTTGCGCAGGTCGCAGCCGAACAGGCTGGCGCGGTCCAGCTTGGTGCGCACCATGCGGCAGCCGTCGAGGATCGAGGCCGACAGGTCGGCGTCCGTCAGGTTGCGGAACGACAGGTCCAGGCCCGACAGATTCATGAACCGAAGCGAGGCGCGCTTGCCGCCCTGCTTGCCGGTCACGAACTTCTCGTGGGCCGTGACGAGCATGTCGAGTTCGGCCTGGCTGAGCTTGCGGCGACCCGCAAGATTCTGCACGGCGTTCATTGCGGGACCCCCTCCCGACTCTGCGTAAGTCTCTTGAATTTCATCGGATAACAGGAATCGACGAGCGAACGGTTAAGGCCGCGTCTTTTCGTCACAATTGCTCAGATGACGTCGTCCAACCCCCGCGCGCCCAGCCGGATCGCTCCGGTCAGATCGACGTCCTTGAGGTTGCCGTTGGTGAAGTTGGCGCGCGACAGGTCCGCGCCGGCCAGGCACGCGCCGCGCAGGTCGGCCCGGGCCAGGTCGGCGTTGGTCAGCAGCACGCCGGTCAGGTCGGCCGGCAGCAGCCGGTCCTTGCCGATCAGCAGCGGCCCGAGCTGGGCGTCGCGCAGGTCGGAGCCGGAGAGCTTGGCGCCCTTCAGCCGCGCCCCGCGCAGGTCGGCCCGGCGCAGGTTGCAGGCCCGAAGGTCCGCGCCTTCCAGCTGGGCGCCCTGCATCTGCACGCCCTCCATGTCGAGGCCGTAGAACACCGCGCCCTTGGCCGACAGGGCCGTCAGGTTGAAGCCGCGGATGCTCTTCAGATTGCGCAGGTCGGCCCGGTCGAACGACGACGGCTTGCCCTCGGCCCCGCCGGTTTCGCACCAGCGGGCGTGGTCGGCGATCATCTGCTCGTAGGGCATGTCGGAGACGTCGACGCCTGAGGCCTTGTCGGTCAGCGCCCCTTCCATGCTGGCCCCGGTGACGTTCCAGGACAGGGTTTTCACCCCCACCAGCACGGTGTTGCGCAGGTCGGCGCCGGACAGGTTGGCGCCCGAAAGGTCAGCCCCGGCCATGTTGGCGCCGTTGAAATTGGCCTGCTTGAGGTTGGCGCGCACCAGCTTGGCGTCCTTCAGGATCGCGTCGCTGAAGTCGGCCTTGGTGGCGACGATGCCCGACAGCCGCGAGCGCTCCAGATTGGCCCCCGAGAGGTTGGCGCCGGCCGCATAGGCCTCGCGCTGCACCGGCTCGATGATGCGGTAGCCCTTTTCGCGGTCGGCGGCGGCGATCTGGCCTTCGCGCAGGTCGGCCTCGAACATGTCGGCGCCGGTCAGGTTGGCGCCGCGCAGGCTGGAGCCGCGCAGGTCCGAGCGCCGCAGCGAGGAATCGGTCAGGTCCGCTCCCTGCATGTCGGCGCCGTAGAGATTGGCGTTGTCGAGCTTGCAGCGGCGCAGGTCCGCGCCGACCAGCAGCGCGCCGGTGAAGTCGGCGTCGCACAGGTTACGGCCGGCCAGCACCAGTCCGGAAAGGTCGCAGAAGGCGAACACCGCGCGCGCGCCGCCGAGCCGAGCCGACCACAGGCGGTCGTGCTTGGCGCAGATCACGTCGACTTCTTGTTGCGTCAGGCGCCGGTGTTCCTGGCCTGCCGCTGCCGGGGTGTTCATGCAAGCTCACATCTTCGTACCCTTAGGGTACGCCCAATTGATGCGCCCGGCAGCATTAACGTCGTGTTTCCAGGCACTTCCTGCGCGCAGACAAGACCTGAAACGACCTAGGGTTCCTTTCGTCCCCGGACGAAAGGAACCCCGGAAGATCTAGAACCAGACCTGGATCAGCCGACGGCCGGCAGCTTCTCGGCGCGGGCCTCGTCGAGGTAGCGGGCGCCCACCGGCTTGAGGTCGGCGTCGAGTTCGATGGCCAGCGGGTTGCCGGTGGGGATCTCGACCTTGACGATCTGGTCGTCCGGCACCGCGAACAGGTGCTTGACGATGGCGCGCAGCGAGTTGCCGTGGGCGGCGACCAGGATGTTCTCGCCGGCCTTCAGCTTGGGGGCGATGGCCTCTTCCCAGTAGGGCAGCACGCGCACCAGAGTCGTGGCGAGGCTCTCGGTCGAGGGCAGGCTCGCGCCCTTGTAGCGGCGGTCGCTGGCGAAGTCGTACTCGCCGCCCGGGGCCAGTTCCGGGGGCGGAACATCGTACGAGCGGCGCCAGATGGTGACCTGCTCCTCGCCGTGCTTCTCGGCGGTCTCGGCCTTGTTGAGGCCGGTCAGACCGCCGTAGTGGCGCTCGTTCAGGCGCCAGTCCTTGGTCACCGGCACGAAGCTTTGCGAAGCCGCGTCGAGCGCCAGGTTGCAGGTGCGGATGGCGCGGGTCTGGACCGAGGTGAAGGCCTCGTCGATGTCGAGGCCGGCGGCCTTGATCAGTTCGCCGCCCTTGCGGGCCTGGGCCTCGCCCTCGGCGGTGAGATCCACGTCCACCCAGCCGGTGAAGCGGTTCTCGAGGTTCCACTGGCTCTGGCCGTGGCGAAGCAGGACGAGGACGGGCATCGGAACTCCCTTGATTGGTCCAGCGCGGGCTAAGGCCGCGCGGGGCCGCCGTCAAGCGGCGCGACGCCAGGCGGCGCAGGGGCGGATGACGCTGCGTCAGCATCTCGCCGAGCATCGCCCCTGTCCCGCCACGAACGACGTGCTATAGCCGGACCATGCCCGATCGCATCTTCATGCCCCTCTGCGCGCTCGTCGCCCTGGCGATGATCGCCTTCGCCATGGTCTGGCCGCAGGGCTACGGCGACCGCTCGCCCGGCCCCTTCGGCTCCACGCCCCTGCAGCAGACCCCGGAAATGAAGGCGCTGATCGAAAAGGAAAAGGCTTCGGCCCGCCGCAGCGACGAACGCCGCCAGCGCGAAGCCGACGCCGCGGCCGCCGCCACCGGCGGTCTCGCACAATAGGCGCGCGGCGCGACGCCAAATCTCGATCAACCGTCACATTGATCGATCATCGTCATACGAAGAGGGTGGCAAGCAACCACTCCGACAGCTAAACGCACCCCACCACTCATTGAAGCGAGCTCCTATGTTCTCGACTCCCCGCGCCGATCTGGTTCCGAATACCGCCGCTTATGAAAACGAGCCGCTGGTCAAGGCGACGGGCTTCCGTGAATACGATGCGCGCTGGCTGTTCGGCCCCGAGATCAACTTGCTGGGCATTCAGGCCCTGGGCCTGGGCCTGGGCACCTACATCCAGGAACTGGGCCAGTCGAAGATCGTGGTCGGCCACGACTTCCGCTCCTATTCCTCGTCGATCAAGAACGCCCTGATCCTGGGCCTGCTGAGCGCCGGCTGCGAGGTGCACGACATCGGCCTGGCCCTGTCGCCCACGGCCTATTTCGCCCAGTTCGACCTCGACATCCCTTGCGTGGCCATGGTCACCGCCAGCCACAACGAGAACGGCTGGACCGGCGTGAAGATGGGCGCCCAGAAGCCGCTGACCTTCGGTCCCGACGAGATGGGCAAGCTCAAGGACATCGTCCTGAACGCCAAGTTCGTCGAGCGTGACGGCGGCAAGCTGATCCGCGTCGAAGGCCAGGCCGAGCGCTACATCGCCAACGTCGCCACCCGCGCCCAGATCAGCCGTCCGCTGAAGGTGCTGGCCGCCTGCGGCAACGGCACCGCCGGCGCCTTCGCCGTCGACGCCCTGCAGCGCATGGGCGTCAGCGACGTGGTCGGGATGGACACCGACCTCGACTACACCTTCCCCAAGTACAATCCGAACCCGGAAGACCTGGAAATGCTGCACGAGATGGCCAAGGCCGTCCGTGAGCACGGCGCCGACCTGGCTTTCGGCTTCGACGGCGACGGCGACCGCTGCGGCGTCGTGGACGACGAGGGCGAGGAGATCTTCGCCGACAAGATCGGCCTGATGCTGGCCCGCGACCTGGCCCCCCTGCACCCGGGCGCGACCTTCGTCGTCGACGTCAAGTCGACCGGCCTCTACGCCACCGACCCGATCCTCAAGGAGCACGGCTGCAAGGTCATCTACTGGAAGACCGGCCACAGCTACATCAAGCGCAAGAGCGCCGAGACGGGCGCCCTGGCCGGCTTCGAGAAGAGCGGCCACTTCTTCATGAACGCCCCGCTGGGCTACGGCTACGACTGCGGCCTGACCGCCGCCGCCGCCGTGCTGGCCATGCTCGACCGCAACCCGGACAAGAAGCTGAGCGACCTGCGCAAGGCCCTGCCGATCGCTTTCACCTCGCTGACCATGAGCCCGCACTGCGACGACGAGAAGAAGTACGGCGTCGTCGCCGAGGTGGTGAAGGAATACGAAGACCTGTTTGCCGCCGGCGGCTCGATCCTGGGCCGCAAGATTACCGAGGTGATCACCGTCAACGGCGTGCGCGTCCACCTGGACGACGGCTCGTGGGTGCTGGTCCGCGCCTCGTCGAACAAGCCCGAAGTGGTGGTCGTGGTCGAAAGCACCCAGTCGGAAGACGACATGAAGGCCCTCTTCCACCAGGAAGTGAAGCCGCGCCTGGGCGCCCGCGTCGGCAAGTACAACCAGGAAATCTGATCGGCTCCACGGCCCTGACGAACGAAAGGCCGGGGAGCGATCCCCGGCCTTTCTTGTTTGGGCGTTCATTTCCGAGCGCCCTTCATCGTCATCCCGGCCGTAGCGAAGCGAAGAGCCGGGACCCAGGGGCCGCCGCAGTGCGCTGGCGACAGCGCGTGGGGCGGCGAACCAGAACGCAGCGCCCAGTCCCCTGGGTCCCGGGTCTACGGTCCGCTTCGCGGCCCTTCGCCCGGGATGACGATCTGGTTTGAGCTTCGAAGGATCACACCTTCGCTTCCAGCACCTCGCCGATCCGGTCCAGCAACGCCTTGCCCGTAAACGGCTTCATCACGTAGCCGGCCGCGCCCAGCTGCAGGGCCTGGACGATGCGGTCCAGCCGCCCCTCCCCCGTCAGCATCAGCACCGGGATCTCGGCGCCGCCCGGTGCGGCCTTGAGGCTGCGCAGGGCGTCCAGGCCTGAAAGCCCCGGCATGCGCACGTCGAGCAGGATCAGGGCCGGCGGCGCGGCCTCGACCGCCGACAGCAGGTCCTCCACCGCCGGATAGGTCCGCACGGCGTAGCCGCCGCGCCCGAGCTGGATCTCGACCAGCTCGCGCGTCAGGGCGTCGTCGTCGGCGACATAGATCAACGGCGGCGTGACCAGCATGGCGTCCCGAAAGGTTAACGTCGTTGCTTACCGCGCCCGGGGAGTCGCGCAAGTGCGCAGACGCACAAACAGCCCCGCTTTGGGGCCGACGCGCGCTGGCGGGTCAGCGGGTCCCGAAAGTGCGGTCGCCGGCGTCGCCCAGGCCCGGAACGATATAGCCGTGGTCGTTGAGCGAGGCGTCCACCGCCGCCGTCCAGATCTGCACGTCGGGGTGGGCCGCGCGCAGGGTCTCCACGCCCGGGACCGAAGCCAGCAGGCAGACGAACCGCAGGTCGCGCACGCCGCGCTTCTTCAGAAGGTCGATGGCCGCGACGGCCGTGTGGCCGGTGGCCAGCATCGGATCGACGACGATGACCAGGCGGTCGGCGATGTCTTCCGGGGTCTTGAAATAGTACTCGACGGCCTCGAGGGTCTGCGGATCGCGATAGAGGCCGATGTGGGCCACGCGGGCCGACGGCGCCAGGTCGAGCATGCCCTCGGCCATCCCCAGGCCCGCGCGCAGGATCGGGGCGAAGACCAGCTTCTTGCCGGCGATGACCTTGGCCTTGGTCGGAGCGACGGGGGTCTGGATCTCGACCTCGTCCATCGAAAGCTCGCGGGTGACCTCGTAGCAGATCAGGGTCGAGGTCTCGCGCATCAGGGCGCGGAAGGTCTTGGTGGAGGTTTCCTTGTCCCGCATCAGGGTCAGCTTGTGCTGCACCAGCGGGTGATCGACGATCGTGACGCCCTGGGCGGATTGGGTGGGCATGGGCGGCGACATCCTGGTCTTGAAACGGCTCTGCCGCTCAAGTGCCGCCTTCTTGGCCCAAGGCCAAGCGATAATCAGCCGGCCAGGCCGACGATCGTCCTGAAGGCCCACACGGTGCAGGCGATGCAGACCAGCAGCGTCATGAAGTCGGCCATTCCCGACCTCCGCTTGACTGCTTTGTCCTTCTTCGCCACGCCCGCCTCGCTGTCCCCTGCGTACGGGCATATTCACGCATCAGCCTGAACACGACGCTTCCAAACGCGGTTAAGCCGCCGTTTTCCAAAAGAAAAGCCGCGCCGCGCTTCCTGGGGGGAGGATGAAGCGCGACGCGGCCGGTACAGCCGGGTCATTGGGGGAGGAACCCGGCTGGGGTCCTTAGCCGTGCAGCTTGATGGCCGCGGCGGCGATCAGTTCGCCCTGGTGGCGGGCGCCGTCCAGGTCGATCTGGGTCGGCTGGCGGCTGCCGTCGCCGCCGGCCACGGTGGTCGCGCCATAGGGCGCGCCGCCGACGATCTCGTCGTTGTTCATCTGGCCCTGGTGGCTATAGGGCAGGCCGATGATCGTCATGCCGAAGTGCAGCAGGTTGGTGATGATCGAGAACAGGGTGGTTTCCTGACCGCCGTGCTGGCTGGCGGTCGAGACGAACGCGCCGCCGACCTTGCCGTTCAGCGCGCCGCGGGCCCACAGGCCGCCGGCCTGGTCGAGGAACGCGGCCATCTGCGAGCTCAGGCGGCCGAAACGCGTGCCGGTGCCGATGATGATGGCGTCGTAGTCGGCCAGTTCGGCGACGGTGGCGATCGGGGCTTCCTGGTCGAGCTTGAAGTGAGCGCCCTTGGCGATCTCTTCCGGCACGGTTTCCGGAACGCGCTTGATGTCGACGGTCGCGCCGGCGCTGCGAGCGCCTTCGGCGACGGCCTTGGCCATCGTCTCGATGTGGCCGTACGACGAGTAGTAAAGGACCAGAACCTTGGCCATGGGAGTCTCCTAGAGAAAGCTCAGTCTGAGGTTGGGGAGGAAAAGACGCGGCCGCCTGAATACTTGCTTGAGGGGCCGCGTCTTGAAGGTTTAGGCGGCGTCGACCAGCACGAGTTCGGCGTCTTCCAGAGCCTTCACGCGGATGGTGTTCTCGTTGGCGATCGCCGCGCCGTCGCGGGTGTCCAGCGCCACACCGTTGACTTCGACCTTGCCGGTCGAGGGCACGAGGTAGGCGTGGCGGCCGTCGCCCAGCGAATATTCGGTCTCTTCACCGGCCTTCAGCGTCGCGCCCAGGACGCGGGCGTCGGTGCGGATCGGCAGGGCGTCGGTGTCGCCTTCGAAGCCGCTGGCCAGGGCCACGAACTTGCCGGAACGGTCGCCCTTGGGGAACGGCTTGGCGCCCCAGGCGGGCGGTTCGCCGCCGCGGTCCGGAATGATCCAGATCTGGAAGATCTTGGTCACGCCCGGCTCGAGGTTGTACTCCGAGTGACGGATGCCGGTGCCGGCGCTCATCACCTGCACGTCGCCCGCTTCGGTGCGGCCCTTGTTGCCCAGGCTGTCCTGGTGGGTGATCGCCCCCTCGCGGACATAGGTGATGATCTCCATGTCGTTGTGCGGGTGCGGCGGGAAGCCGGTGCCGGCGGCGATGGTGTCGTCGTTCCAGACCCGCAGGGCGCCCCAGTGGACGCGCTTGGGATCATGGTAGCCGGCGAACGAGAAGTGGTGCTTGGCGTCGAGCCAACCGTGATTGGCGCCGCCCAGGCTGTCGAACTTGCGAACTTCGATCATGTCGATCTCCCGGTGTGTCAGGTGGGGAAGCCGTGTCGGCGTCTCCGTTGACGAGGAAGATGGAGACAGATCGCCCGAACCGAAATAGAAATGGTCGAAAGAAACCATTTCCAAAATTGACATGATGAAGCTTCCCGACTTCGAAGCCTGGGCCGTGTTCGCCAAGGTGGCCGAGACCGGCTCGTTCGCCCGGGCCGCCAAGGACCTGGGCCTGTCGAACGCCACCGTCTCCAAGGCCGTCTCCCGACTGGAGCAGCGGCTGGGCGCCACCCTCTTCCACCGCACCTCGCGGCGGCTGTCGCTGACCGACAGCGGCCAGAGCTCGCTGGAGGCCGCCAGCCGCCTGCTGGCCGACGGCGAGGCGCTGGAGCTGGAGGCCTCGGCCCAGTCGGCCGTGCCCCGCGGCCTGGTGCGGATGGCCGCGCCGATGTCGTTCGGGATCGGCTACCTCGGCCCTGCCCTCTCGGACTTCTTCGCCCTCTATCCGGAGGTGTCGGTCGAGCTGTCGCTGTCGGACCAGCTGGTCGACATCGTCGAGGACGGCTTCGACCTGGCCCTGCGCATCTCGGCCCTGGAGGATTCCAGCCTGCTGGCCCGGCGTCTCTGCCCGGTGCGGGTGATGCTGGTCGGCTCGCCCGACTATTTCGACCGCCACGGCCGGCCGCAGCACCCCAAGGATCTGACCGGCCACCGCGCCCTCTTCTACACCGGCGGCCGCTCGCGCGACGCCTGGCGGTTCGAGCACGCCCAGCAGGGCCAATACGCCATCAGCGTGCCGGCCCAGCTGCGCGCCAACAACGCCGACGTCTTCCGCGCCCTGCTGCTTGAGGGCCAGGCCCTGGCCATGCAGCCCGACTTCATGGTCTGGAACGACGTCGCCGACGGCAAGCTGGAGCAGGTCCTGGCCGACTGGACCCCGCCCCCGATCGCCATGCACCTGGTCACCCCGCCCAGCGCCATCCGGCCGGCCAGGGTGCGCGTGCTGATGGAGTTCCTGGCCGAACGCCTGGCGAAAGCGCCGTGGCTGGGGTGAGTGAAACGCCTCTGGAACTTCCGGACGACCGCTGCTAGGAAGTCGCCTCTTCGCTTCGCCCCCGGGCAAGCAGCGAAGCGCGGGCGTGGTGAAACTGGTAGACGCGCCGGACTCAAAATCCGGTTCCGAAAGGAGTGTCGGTTCGACCCCGACCGCCCGCACCAGCTTATCTGACAAGGGTTTGTGTCGTTGGACGGCAGTTCGCCATGACGAGGCGCGCCAGTCGCTCGGATCGACAGTCACCAGCCTGCACCCCCACATCCGTCCTTCCCCGCGAAGGCAGGGACCCAAGCTGACTTTCAGGAGAAGTCCAGGCTGCGGATCATCTGTGGAGTCGGCTTGGATCCCCGCCTTCGCGGGGATGCTCGGTGAAAATCGACTCAAGCTCGTGGATATCGACCAGACCTCAAACGGCCTTCAGCCAGACCCTCACCAGCCATGCCGCGCCGTCGTCCTCCACGAAGTCCGTCGCCCAGGCCAGCACGTCGGGATGGGTGATCCAGAACCCGTAGGGCGGCGCGTGGCCGGTGTTTTCGAAAGTCAGGTCATGGGTCCGGTCTTCCGGCACATCGGCGTTGGGCATGGCCCACTGCTCTTCCGGCGGCGGCTCCATGGCGTCGACGAAGTGCAGGCTCGCCCTCACCAGCCCCGTCTCCGACGCATCGGTCGCCACCTCGCGCGTCGCCGGATGGCGCCGCAGGAACGCGACGCCGGCGTCGGTGGTCAGGACGATGGGCTTCAGGGCGGAAAGCGGGGTGGTCATGGCGGCAAACTAGTCGAGCCCGCCGGTGGGCGCCAGCCGACCCCATGGGCGAGATCGAGCCGTGCACGATCTCGCCGCCAGTACGAGACGGTTTTGTCGATCGATCAGCTGAGAACTTGGAAGACTAGTCGAGATCTTCCTCGGCCGTCGCGGGCGCTTCGCGCCAATTGCGGACCAGAATCACGCCGCCCCAAACCACGACGCCGACCGCCAACGCAATCAGCGCCGGCCATTGGACCAGTTCCATTCGTTTCTCTCCCCTTATTTTTCTCGATGCAATCACAGCTTGGCGAACGGCGCTACTGGGTTTGATCGTATGGGGATGATTTCGCCGATCGGCGTTAGCGCTCCAGAACCCTCTCTCT
>NZ_QHJY01000219.1 GCF_003185805.1 Caulobacter sp. D5 | reverse complement strand
CTCCGCGACAGCTCCCCCAGAGGGGGAGCATCCAAAGGACGTCACCCCGCCCGCGTCTCGACCTTCACGCCCGCGCTCAGCATCTTGTGCACCGGGCAGGCCTCGGCGATCTCCATCAGCCGCTGACGCTGGGTCTCGTCGAGATCGCCGGACAGAGTGATGACGCGGTCGAAGACGTCGGCCGGCAGGGCGCTGGGGACGCGGCGCCAGGTGGTCTCGACCCGCACCTCGCCCAGGGCCCAGCCCTTGCGCTTGGCGTAGAGCCGCAGCGTCTGGGTGGTGCAGGCCGCCAGGCCCGCCGCGACCAGGTCGTGGGGATTGGGGCCGGTGTCGAGCCCGCCTTCCGACGGCTTGAGATCGCCGGCGATACGCGCCGGACCGGCGGTGATCAGGATCTGCACGCCGCCATGGCCGCTGTCCTCGGCGATGGCGGAAGGGCGGGCGACGTCGGTCATGAGCGAATCCTCGCGGGTTGGGAGGCCTAACTTAGGCGTCCCAGCCCGCATCGCGCTTGTCGAAATCCGTCCCCCGACGAACCTTCGAAGGATCTTTAAGCGGCCGCGCCGGCCCCGACCTTGAACAGGTGGGTGGCGCCGCGCCAGACCTCGACCTCGTTGCAGCCGCGGTGCATGTCGAACAACTCGCCGGCGCGCAGGCGCGCGGCGTTGTCGTCGGCGCAGGCCGTGACATCGAAACGGGGAACCGAGCCGTCGCGCTCGACGCAGAAGAAGGTAAACACCTGCATGGGAACGACCGTCCTCATCAGGCGGGCCGTGTCCATGTTCGATGGGCGGGGCCGCAGCGCCAGCTGACTTCCGCAACCGGCTCTTGAAAACCCAATATAATGAACGCAAAGCGATTCACCATAGGGGTTCGGTTTCTTAACAGGACTCAGTTGGGGATGAATCCCATCACGAGGGGAATCCTCGCCCGGAACCATGGTTCCAATTTGGCGCGAATGCGCTTTCCCTGGACGTCATCACGCACTAGGTTCGCCACCTTTCGCAAACGGCGACGTTAAGAGACTCATGCCCGCGCACTATCTCGACTTCGAGCGACCCATCGCCGACCTGGAAGCCAAGATCGAAGAGCTTTCCAAGCTTTCCGAGACGGCTGGCCCCGGCGCGTTCGACAACGAGATCGTCGCCCTGCGCGAGCGCGTGCAGGTTCTGCGCAAGGAAGCCTATGCCGGTCTCGACGCCTGGCAGAAGACGATGGTCGCCCGCCACCCGCAGCGGCCGCACCTGCGCGATTATGTCGCGGGCCTGATCGACGACTTCGTCGAGTTGCGCGGCGACCGCAAGTTCGCCGACGACCAGGCCATCGTCGGCGGCCTGGGCCGCTTCCGCGGCATGCCCGTCGTGGTCATGGGCCACGAGAAGGGCCACGACACCACCACCCGCCTGAAGCACAACTTCGGCATGGCCCGCCCCGAAGGCTACCGCAAGGCCGTGCGCCTGATGGACATGGCCGAGCGCTTCAACCTGCCGGTCCTGACCTTCGTCGACACCGCCGGCGCCTATCCCGGCCTCGGCGCCGAGGAGCGCGGCCAGGCCGAGGCCATCGCCCGCTCGACCGAACGCTGCCTGACCCTGGGTACGCCCATGGTCACCACCATCACCGGCGAAGGCGGCTCGGGCGGCGCCATCGCCCTGGCCGGCGCCAACCGCGTGCTGATCCTCGAGCACTCGATCTATTCGGTGATCTCGCCGGAAGGCGCCGCCTCGATCCTGTGGCGCGACGGCGGCCGGGCCAAGGACGCGGCCACCAACATGAAGATCACGGCGCAGGACCTGATCAAGCTGCGCATCGTCGACCGCATCGTCGAGGAACCGGCCGGCGGCGCTCATTCGGATCCCGAAGCCGCCATCAAGGCCGTCGGCGACGCGGTGGAAGACGAGCTGAAGAAGCTCTCGGTCCTCACCCCCGCCGAACTCAAACGCCAGCGCGCCGACCGCTTCTACGCCATCGGCCGCGAGGGGCTGCAGTAAGCACTACCCTACCCGTAAAACCCCCGCGAAAGCGGGGGCCCAGGCGTTTTATCGTCGAGCGCCAAGCCTTTCAGAAAAAGCCTGGGTCCCCGCTTTCGCGGGGATTTTACGGAATGTGGGAAGCCATTCTCCCGGGGCGGATGCGGCGCAACAAGTCCTCGGCATGAGGCGTTGCCCAAGCTCCCCCACCCGAGGAGAGCCGCCCGCATGGCCCAAACCTTCGAAGACGCCTTTGAGATCGTGCTGGCCGGGCTGGACCTCCCTCCCAAGCGCGGCACGCCGCAGAACGACCGTTTCCAGGCCGCCATAGAGCGGGTGCTGGCCGAGCCCGGCGGGTCCGAGGAAAGCGCCGAGCAGGACGCGGCGGTCGACGACGTCGTGCGTGTCGACAAGGACCTGCGCCGGCGCCTGAACGCGCTGGCGAACCCTGGCCGCAATCCGTTCGGCGAGCATCCCAACGGCATCGGCCCGACGCTGGGCATGGATCTTTCAGCGCCCCGACGCGACTGAACTACCGCCTGCGGCGAGCGTGAGAAATTTGGACCAACTCGGCCAGTTGTGTGACGTCCTTCGACGTCTTCACCCACCCACGCGAATAGCTGTTCTGATCTTTCAGCAAGAAGTCGGCAGCATCATAGGTTTGCGGATTTCCATACAAGGTGAAATGCAGATTTCCAGCGCGCGGTTGCGCCTTCAACGTGAAGGTATTGAGCGGTCGGTTCACCCAACGCCCCCCGCCCCCTTCTACCAACTCTCCATCCACGCCCGCTTTCCGAATAGCCGCGACTGTCTCTGCGGCTAACTTCGCCAAATTTGGCGCACCGCGCTCAACCTGCACAAGGAACTCGGAGTCACCAGCTGCTTGCCAGGCGCTTTGCCTCTCAACCTCCTCCTCATCCAATTGGATCAAGATGGCATTCGACCAATCGCCGTGCGCCAGGGAAACAACATCGACGGGATCGATCATGCCCGCCTTCATTCCGGCGACCATCGCAGCCTTACGTACGACGATGACTGCTGGCGCATGGGCAGACTGCCCTTGTAGGGCCTCGATCGTTGCTGGATCGAGGCTGATACGATGCAGCTTTGGATGCGCCTTATCGGCCACCCTGAACGCTACCAGATGATCCATGTGCAGCTCCCGTGAGATTGATTGCAGAAATAACTGCAGTTATTTCTGCAATCAATAACTTGTTTCCTACCCACGAAAAAGCCCGCCCCGGTCTCCCGGGGCGGGCTTCGTCGTTTCAGGCTCTCTCGAACCCGCCGGTCGTCAGACCAGCGAGCCGTGGCACTGCTTGAACTTCTTGCCCGAGCCGCAGGGGCACGGACCGTTGCGGTTGGTGCGGTCCCAACCTTCCGGCAGCGCCGAGACCGGCAGGGCCTCGCGCTGCTGCGGCGACAGGCCTTCGGGCAGGGCGCCGGCCAGGGCCGCGTTCTCGCCGGTCAGCGGGTCCAGGTGCACCGGGATCAGGTTTTCCGGCGTGTGCAGGGGCTCGGGCTCGGCATAGGCGATCTCGACCGTCATCAGCCAGCGGGTGGTGTTGCTGCGCAGGTCGCCCAGCAGCTTTTCGAACAGGCTGAAGGCTTCGGTCTTGTACTCGTTCAGCGGGTCGCGCTGGCCATAGCCGCGCAGGCCGATGACGTTGCGCAGGTGGTCCAGGTGCATCAGGTGCTCGCGCCACTGCAGATCGATCATCTGCAGCAGGAAGCTCTTTTCCACCGAACGCATCTGCTCGGGGGTGATGATCACTTCGCGCTGGGCGGCGTACTCGTCGGCGGCCTTGCCGATGCGCTCGCGGAAGACCTCGTCGTCGACGCCTTCCTCGGCGGCCCATTCCTTCAGCGGCAGGTCGAGGCCCAGGATCGCCTGGACGCGCTCGTGCAGGCCCTCGATGTCCCACTGCTCGGCATAGGCCTTCGGCGGCACGTGACGGGCCACCAGGTCCTCGACCACGTCGGTGCGCATCTCGGCGATGACTTCCGACAGGTCGCTGCTCTCCATGAACTCCTGGCGCTGCTCGAACACGGCCTTGCGCTGGTCGTTGACGACGTCGTCGTACTTCAGGAGGTTCTTGCGGATCTCGTAGTTGCGCTGCTCGACGCGGGTCTGGGCCTTGGCGATGGCGGCGTTCAGCCACTTGTGGGTGATCGCCTCGCCGTCCTGGACGCCGAAGGTGCGCATGATCGCGTCCAGGCGCTCGCCGGCGAAGATGCGCAGCAGATCGTCTTCGCACGACAGGAAGAACTTCGAACGGCCCGGGTCGCCCTGACGGCCGGTGCGGCCGCGCAGCTGGTTGTCGATGCGGCGGCTTTCGTGGCGCTCGGTGCCCAGAACGAACAGGCCGCCGGCGGCCAGAGCCGCCTTCTTGGCGTCGGCGATCTCGGCTTCCAGCTCGGCGCGGTAGGCCAGCTCGTCTTCGTGCGAGACGGTGATGCCCAGGCCCCGCTGCTCGATCTTCCACTTCGACAGGCGCAGGTCGATGCTGCCGCCCAGCTGGATGTCGGTGCCGCGGCCGGCCATGTTGGTGGCGATGGTCACCGCGCCCGGCACGCCGGCGTCGGCGACGATGCCGGCTTCCTGCTCGTGGAAGCGGGCGTTCAGCACCTGGTGCGGGATGCCCTTCTGCTTGGCGCCCTTGTTTTCCCACTCGTAGGCGTCGAGCAGCTTGGACAGCTCTTCGGACTTCTCGATCGACACGGTGCCGACCAGGATCGGCTGGCCGCGGCTGTGGCAGTCGGCGATCTGAACCAGGATGGCCCGGTTCTTCTCTTCCTCGGTGCGGTAGACCTCATCGTCGTCGTCGATGCGCTGGATGACGCGGTTGGTCGGGATTTCGCTGACGCCCATCTTGTAGATGTCGTCGAACTCCTGCGCCTCGGTCGAGGCCGTGCCGGTCATGCCCGACAGCTTGGTGTAGAGGCGGAAGTAGTTCTGGATGGTCACCGAGGCCAGGGTCTGGTTCTCGGGCTGGATGGCGGCGCCTTCCTTGGCCTCGATGGCCTGGTGCAGGCCTTCCGACAGCCGGCGGCCGGTCATCATGCGGCCGGTGAACTCGTCGATCAGCACGATCTCGTCGGCCTTGACGATATAGTCCTTGTCGCGCGTGTAGAGCACGTTGGCCCGCAGGGCCTGGTTGACGTGGTGGACGATCGAGATGTTGGCCGCGTCGTAGAGGCCGGCGGTGTCCTCGGCCAGGTGGCCGCCCGAGATCAGGACCTCTTCGATCCGCTCCTGGCCCTCTTCGGTCAGGATGACCTGCTTCTGCTTCTCGTCGTGGTCGTAGTTGGTCTTGTCCTTGATGAGTTCCTTCACCAGGACGTCGATGGTCTTGTAGAGCTCGCTGCGGTCCTCGGTCGGGCCCGAGATGATCAGCGGGGTGCGGGCTTCGTCGATCAGGATCGAGTCGACTTCGTCGACGATCACGTAGTGGTGGCCGCGCTGGACCATCTCGCCCACGTCATAGACGAGGTTGTCGCGCAGGTAGTCGAAGCCGAATTCGTTGTTGGTGCCGTAGGTGATGTCGGACTTGTAGGCGCGCTGGCGGTCGCCTTGGCTCAGGCCGTTGACGATGATGCCGTACGACAGGCCCATGAAGTTGTAGAGCTGGCCCATCCACTCGGCGTCGCGGGTGGCCAGGTAGTCGTTGACCGTGATGACGTGCACGCCCTTGCCGGCCAGCGCGTTCAGATAGGTCGGCAGGGTGGCGACCAGGGTCTTGCCTTCACCGGTGCGCATTTCCGAGATGCCGCCGAAGTGCAGCACCATGCCGCCGACCAGCTGCACGTCGAAGTGGCGCATGCCCAGCACGCGCTTGGAGGCCTCGCGCACCGCGGCGAAGGCTTCGTCGAGGATGTCGTCGAGGGTCGCGCCCTTTTCCAGGCGGTCCTTGAATTCCTGGGTCTTGGCCTTCAGGGCCTCGTCCGACAGGGCGGCCATCGCCGGCTCGAACGCGTTGATCTTGGCCACGCGGCTCTGCAGCGTCTTGACCTTGCGTTCGTTGGAGGAACCGAAGAGCTTTTTGGCGAAGCCGAGCATGCAGAAAGGATCCGGAGCGAGAACTAGTGAGGCCGGCGCTAAGGCTTGTGGGCCTTCACTACGGTAATGAGGTTGCGCCGGGTTGCGGAAAACCACTGAAAACGGCGCGCGCGCGAGACTTAAGCACCGCCCCTCCCAGTGTCAACGAAGGCCCGGCCCGCCTCGCCGTCGAAAAACATCGATCGGCCAAGCTTGCCCGCGCCGCACGAATTATGCCCGCGACGCGCGCGGGCGCGACGCCGAAACCACTGGAAGCGCCTGGAGTTCCATCCGCTCAGTCAGAACCGGGCGGCCCGACGCGAAGTTTAGACCCCAAGGCCGCCAAAACGGCTTCCCCTTTGGCCTGACGCGCTCTAGAGCGCTTTTCTTGAGTTCAGCGGAGAACCGCGTCCGATGCACCCCGTCCGCCCCCGTCCGTTTCTGGTCGCCGCCGCCCTCGGCCTGGCGCTGCTGGTCGCCGCCTGCGGCCGCGGCGGGGTCGACGAGCGCCCGCCCGAGCCTGGCGACACGGCCGTGGCCCGTGTCGCCGGCCACGCGGTCTGGGCCTCCGACGTCAAGCGCGAGGCGGTGGCGCAGGGCCTGATCGGCGAGGGCGAGCCGCTCGACGTCTCGTCCGACCTCTTCCGCCGCGTCCTCGACGAGGTGGTCGACCAGAAGCTGCTGGCGTCCGAAGCCATGCAGCGCAAGCTCGACAAGGATCCCGTCGCCCAGCGCCGCCTGGCGGCCGCCCGCGAGCGCATCCTCGGCGACATGCTGGTCGAGGGCATGGTCGAGAAGGCCGTCACCGAGGACAACATCCGCGGCCTCTACGCCGAGCAGCAGAAGCTGGCCAAGCAGTCCGAAGAGATCCGCGCCCGCCAGATCCTGGTGCCCAGCCAGGCCGAAGCCGAAAGCGTCAAGAAGCTCTTGGCCACCGGCGCCTCGTTCGACGCCCTGGCCATGGAGCGCTCGAAAGACGAGGCCACCCGCTTCAAGGGCGGCGACCTCGGCTACTTCACCGTCGACGTCATGCCCGAGGCCTATGCCGGCGCCCTGAAGGACGCCAAGGCCGGCGACCTCATCGGCCCGTTCCACTCCGACGGCCAGTGGGTGGTGCTGCGCGTCGAGGACAAGCGCCTGGAAGCCCCGCTCAGCCTGGAAGAGACCCGGCCCCAGATCGTGCGCTTCCTGACCTACGACCAGGTCCGCGACCTGCTGGAGAAGCTGCGCTCGGGCGCCAAGGTGGAGATGCTGGTCGGCAAGGGCCAGGACGTCCCCGGCGCGCCGCAGGAGCCGGCCTCCGCTCCGGCCGGCGCCGCCGCCCCCGTTTCCGACCTCGACAGTGCGCCGCCCGCCTCGGCGCCCGCCCAGACCCCGGCCAAAAAATGACCCGCAAGCCTTCCAAGACCACCACGACCGCTGACAAGGCCGCCCCGAAGACGGCCGAAAAGACGCCCGCGACCACGACTCCGGCCGAGATCGTCGGCCAGGTCGGCGCCAGCGTCGGCCAGGCCCTCGACCGCGCCCTCGATCCGCTGGCCTCGGCCCTGAAGCGCGCCGGCCTGCGCCGCGCCCAGAAGTCGGCCGGCGAG
>NZ_QHJY01000218.1 GCF_003185805.1 Caulobacter sp. D5 | reverse complement strand
CTCGATCGCCATCTGGAGCCTGGGGGCCAGCGTCCTGGCGCCGATCTTCGACGGCGGCCGCCTGCGGGCCCAGTCTGACGCGGCGAGCGCCCGTCGCGACCAGGCCGCCTTCGCCTATCGCAAGGCCGCCCTCACCGCCTTCGGCGAGGTCGAGAGCGCCCTGGAGGGGACCGGCCGGCTGGCCGAGCAGGAAGAGGCCGCCGTGCGCCAGCGCGCCGCCGCCGCCTCGGCACTCGACCACGCCCGCCGCCGCTACCGGGCCGGCTATGTGTCCTACCTGGAAGAGCTGGACGCCCAGCGCAGCCTGCTGGCCGTCGACCTCGGCCTCGCCCAGGTGCGCGAAGCCCGCCTGCAGAACGCCATCGCCCTCTACCAGGCCCTGGGCGGCGGCTGGGCGGTTGGCGAGGGGCAGTAGGGCGTCTCCACCTTGATCCCCTCCCCCGCCGTCATCCCGGCCGGAGCGTAGCGGAGAGCCGGGACCCAGGGGCAACCGCACTGCGCTTGGCCCCTGGGTCCCGGATAAGCCCTGCGGGCTTTCCGGGATGACGAGCTGATTGCGGGCCTGGCGCCCGGGGCTCCCCCGGAAGGATCATCAAAGCCCGCAACTCCACCCCAGCGAGATTCCGCAGATCGGATAGGCGCTGGCGGCATGACCCTGTTCGTGCGCGCAAGATCAAACATCGTTATCCGAGGCGCCAGTCGGATGATCAGGCCAATTGGTAAACCGCCGTTCGGCGCCGCGAAATGAAGCGGCGCGCCGCTTAGCGGCCATGTAACAGCCTCGCAACGCCCCCTGCCCATTGCCGAACCCAGTGGCCTGCCCGACGCTCACCCTTGGCATAGCCACTGTTCAGTCTTGTATTCGCGTTCAACAATAAGAATACATCTAGGGCGGAACCCCACGGAGGAGTCATCAATCATGCGTTGATTTTGCGAAGAGGGGGCTACAATGAATAATAATCTAAAGAATAATTTGATCGCGGGGATCTCGACCCTGTCGATTGCTCTCTGCACCACCACCGTGGCGCTGGCCGCTGAACCGGCCCCGGCGCCGGATTCCGTCGAGCTCGACACCGTCATCGTCACCGGCACGCGCCAGACCGGCCTGCGGGTCGCCGACAGCCCCGCGCCCGTGCAGGTGGTCGACACCGCCACGCTCGAGCGCACCGGCCAGGTCGACCTGCGCCTGGGCCTGGCCAATCTGGTCCCGTCCTTCAACGCCCAGGCGTTCGGCGGCGACACGGCCAACCTCACCCTCTCGGCCCGCCTGCGCGGCCTGTCGCCCAACCAGGCGCTGGTGCTGATCAACGGCAAGCGCCGCCACACCACGGCCAATTTCGCGGTGCTGTCGGGCCCCTACCAGGGCGCCGCCTCCGCCGATCTCGGCTTTATCCCGATGTCGTCGATCGGCCGCATCGAGGTGCTGACCGACGGCGCCGCCGCCCAGTACGGCACCGACGCCATCGCCGGCGTCGTCAACATCATCCTCAAGAAGGCCGACAGCGGCGGCGTGGTCTCGGCCACGGGCGGCGAGTATTTCGACGGCGGCGGCAAGACCGCCTCGTTCTCGGCCAACCTCGGCACGACGCCGACCGAGAACAGCTATCTGAATCTGACCGTCGAGAGCAAATACCACGGCTTCTCCAACCGCGGCCTGCCCGACCAGCGGGTCTACAACACCGCCAGCCCCAGCTATTCGGCCGCCAACAACGCCGTCGAAAGCCAGATCTCGGGCTATCCGAACCTGAACCTGATCTCGGGCGACGCCGAGTACCGGATGCACGTCCTGGCCTTCAACGCCGGGGTCGAGCTGCCCGAGGACTTCGAGGTCTATTCGTTCGGCACCTACGGCCACAAGGACGCCTCGGCCTACGAGAACTACCGCCGCTACAACCGCGTGCAGGGCAAGATGGGCGCGGCCGACCGTCCGTTCCCCAACGGCTTCAGCCCGCGCGAACGGATCATCGAGGACGACTACGCCATGACGCTGGGCCTCAGCGGCAAGGTGCTGGGCTGGGATCTCGACGTGTCGTCCACCTACGGCCTCGACGACATCGAGGTGCGGGTCGAGGACTCGGCCAACGCCAGCCTCTATGCCGACACCTCGACGACCACGACCAAGGGCTTCACCCCCACCTCGTTCCACGCCGGCAGCTGGCGCACCACCCAGTGGACCAACAACATCGACCTGCGCCACGACTTCGAGGTCGGCCTGGCCACGCCGCTGAACGTCGCCCTGGGCGTCGAGCAGCGCCGCGACACCTACGCCATCGGGGCCGGCGACGCGGCCTCGACCTACAAGGAAGGCTCGCAGTCCTATCCCGGCTTCTCCAAGACCGACGCCGGCGGCCACAGCCGCACCAGCTGGGCGCTCTATACCGACCTGGCCGTCTCGCCGATCGAGCCCTGGAAGATCGACGCGGCCCTGCGCTACGAGGACTTCAGCGACTTCGGCGACACCACGGTCGGCAAGCTGACCAGCCGCTACGACTTCAACCCGATGATCGCCGTCCGCGGCACGGTCAGCACCGGCTTCCGCGCCCCGACCCTGGCGGAATCCTACTACTCGGCCACCAACGTCTCGCCGACCAGCGCCTTCGTGCAGCTGGCGCCGAACTCGGCGGCGGCGGCCCTGCTGGGCATCTCCAAGCTGAAGCCCGAGAAGTCGACCAACTACAGCCTCGGCGTGGTGGCCCACCCGCTGCCCAAGCTGACGGCGACGATCGACTTCTACCGCATCAAGCTCGAAGATCGGATCTTCGGCTCCAGCTCGATCTACGGCATCCGCAACGGCGTGGTGGTCAACGCCAACGTCAACGCCGCGATCGCCGCCAACGGCAACGTGCTGGACAGCACCGTCACCAGCACCGGCATCAACATCTTCTCCAACGGCCTGGACACCCGCACCCAGGGCGTCGACGTGGTGCTGTCCTACCCGACCAGCCTGGGCGACTACGGCCGCATCGACTGGACGCTGAGCGGCAACTTCAACGAGACCAAGATCACCAAGGTCAAGGCCGCCCCGTCCGCCCTGGCCACCACCAGCACGGCCTTCCCGAGCGGCCAGGTGCTGTTCGCCGGCAACGCCGCCTCGCTGCTCGAGACCGCCTCGCCCAAGTACAAGATCGGGCTGAACGGCCTCTACAGCTTCGGCAAGGTCACGGTCAGCCTGACCGAGACCTTCTACGGCAAGGCCTCGGCCCTGGCCGATCCCGGCACCGGCCCGCTGCTGATGACCGTGGTCAGCGCCACGGCCATCACCGACCTGGAGGTCTCCTACAAGTTCCCGGTCGGGGTCACCGCGGCGATCGGCGCCAACAACCTGTTCAACGAGTATCCCGACAAGTATTCGGCCGCCTTCCAGTCGGCCTGCGTCGCCTCCGGCGGCGGCTGCGTCACCCAGTATCCGTCCTTCTCGCCCTTCGGCATCAACGGCGGCTACTACTACGGACGCCTGACCTACACGTTCTAAGCGTTTGCTAAGCACTGGAAAATCCAGCGCTATGGGGAGCCGGACCCAGTGTCCGGCTCCCTTCTTTCGGGGCCTCCGATTCCTTCGTCACGCGCCCTGCGCCCAGACTTCGCTCATGCCGAAGCGCGGGCGCCCAAGGGCTCGGCACAACGGCGTTCAGCGACCCCATGAGTGGTCTCCAGGCGGCAAATGGATTGCCCCGGCGAGACGGTGATTTCGAGATGGACCTCGCCGCCGGAGCATCGGTCGGCGGAACAATGAAGCAGGGCGGGCATATGGACGGAGTTCTGACGCGTCGTCGGTTTTTCGAGGGCCTGGCGGCCTATGGCGGGGTGTCGCTGGCCATGGCCGGCATGGACGCCCTGGGCTACGGCTTCGCCTCGGCCCAGGCGGCCCCGCCCCCGCTGGAAGGCGGCGGCAAGGGGGTCAAGGTGGTGGTGCTGGGCGCGGGCCTGGCCGGCCTCACCGCCGCCTACGAACTGACCAAGCATGGCTACGAGGTGCAGGTGCTGGAGGCCCGCGGCTTCGCCGGCGGCCGCTGCCAGACCGCCCGGGGCGGCTTCCGCCACGTCGATCTCAACGGCAACGACCAGACCTGCCAGTTCGACGAGGGGCTCTACATCAACCACGGCCCGTGGCGGATCCCCTACCACCACCGCTCGACCCTGCACTACACCAAGCTGTTCGGCGTGCCGCTGGAGAGCTTCGTCAACGACAACGACGCCGCCTATGTCTATTTCGAGAAGGGCGAGGGCCCGCTGAAGGGCAAGCCGGTCCGCAAGGGCGAGATCGCCGCCGACGCCCGCGGCCACGCCGCCGAACTGATCGCCAAGGTCGCCGCCAAGGGCGGGCTGGACAGCGCGATGACCGCCGAGGACCGCGACCTCTTCGTCGCCTACATGGTCAACGAGGGCCGCCTGTCGCCCACCGACTTCGCCTACACCGGCACCGACGGCCGCGGCTTCGACGTCCATCCCGGCGCCGGCGTCTCGCCCGGTCCGGGCAAGCCCTCCACCCCGCGCAGCATGGCCGACGTACTGCACTCGGGCGCCTGGCGCACCCTGACCTCCGTCGCCGGCTACGAGCAGCAGCGCACCATGCTCCAGCCGATCGGCGGCATGGACCAGGTCGCCAAGGCCTTCGAGCGCAAGGTCGGGGGCCTGATCCGCTATTCCAGCGTCGTCGAGACCATCCGCCAGGACGCCAAGGGCGTGAAGATCGGCTACCGCGACGCCTTCGGCGAGAAGGCCGAGATCAGCGCCGACTATTGCATCTGCACCATCCCGCTCAGCGTGCTGCGCGGCGTCGACCTGCAGGCCTCCAAGCCGTTCAAGGCGGCGATGGAGGGCGTGGCCTACGCTCCGGTCAACAAGATCGGCCTGCAGATGAAGCGCCGCTTCTGGGAAGAGGACCACTTCATCTACGGCGGCCACATCTACAACGACATGCCCGGCATCGGCACGATCAGCCTGCCGTCGACCGGCTGGCAGTCGCAGAAGGGCGTGCTGCTGGGCTACTACGCGTTCGGCGGCGAGGCGGCCAAGATCAGCGCCAAGAGCCCGGCCGACCGCGCCGCCTTCGCCGTGGCCGCCGGCCAGAAGGTGTTCCCCGAATACGCCGACAGCTTCGAGAACGCCTTCTCGTTCTGCTGGCACCTGGCCGAGTTCAATCTCGGCGGCTGGGCCGAGTGGAGCGACGACGGCCGCAAGAGCGCCTATCCGGTGCTGTGCGAACCCGACGGCCGCCTCTACCTGGCCGGCGAGCACCTCAGCTATCTTGGCGGCTGGCAGGCCGGGGCCATCGAGTCGGCCTGGCAGCAGATCGGCAAGCTGCACGCCCGCGTCCGCGCCGCCTGACCACCGCACTTCTGATCCTCGGGGAGACTTGATGCTTCGCAACGCCATCATCGCCGCCCTGGCCGCCGCTCCGCTGGCCCTGGGCGCGTCCGCCGCCCTCGCCGCGCCGCCGACCGGCCAGAGCCTCTACGCCGACAACTGCTCGGCCTGCCACCAGGTCACCGGCAAGGGGGTCAAGGGCGCCTTCCCGGCCCTGGCCGGCGCGCCGATCGTCCAGGGCGACGGCAAGCTCATGGCCGCCGTCGTGATCAACGGCCGGGCCGGCATGCCCTCGTTCAAGGACGACCTGTCCGACGCCGAACTGACCGGCATCCTCAACTACGTGCGCGGCGCCTGGGGCAACAAGGGCAAGCCCGTCAGCTTCGCCGACATCTCCAGCGTCCGCGCCCAGTCGAACGCCAAGGCCAAGGCCCGCGGCCTGCAGGCCCATTGATCCCAGAAACCGATAAGGAGACGCCCATGAAACGCCTCGCCCTCGCCCTGCTCGGCGCCGCCGCCTTCGCCGCGCCCTTGGCCGCACAAGCCCAGGGGATCGTCCGCGGCGGCGACCCCAAGTCGGCCATCGCCAGCGTCGTCACCGTGCCGGCCGGCTACGACACCATCTATGTCAGCGGCATGACCCCGCCGGTCGTCGACGCCGCCGCCACGGGCGTGGCCAAGTTCGGCGACACCAAGACCCAGACCATCGGCGTCATCAAGCGCCTGGAAGACGCCCTCAAGAGCCAGGGCGCGACCCTGTCGGACGTCGTCATGATGCGCGTCCTGCTGGTCGGCGACCCGGCCAAGGACGGCAAGATGGACTTCGCCGGCATGATGGAAGGCTACAAGACCTTCTTCGGCACCGCCGAACAGCCCAACAAGCCCTCCCGCATCACCAGCCAGGTCTCCGCCCTCGTCGCCGACGGCATGCTGGTCGAGATCGAAGTCCAGGCGGCCCGCCCGCCGAAGAAGTAAGTAAAATCCCTCTCTGAGAGAGAGGGAGGGGCCCGCCGCGCAGCGGTGGGAGGGTGAGAGGTTTCACCGCCGGCCGGCGAAACCTCGATCCCTTCCGCCGCAGGCCTCAGGTGCGCACGCCCCCGCCTCCCGTCACTCCCGCCCTGGAGGCGGGGAATGCACCGCCACCGACAACCCGCCAGGAAGCGGACGCAAAGGGTGGGTTACAGACATGGCCCGGCGCAGACCTAGGAACCTGGGCACGCCAATTGTTGCCGGCCTTCCAGTTGAAATTTTTAGAGGCTCAAGCTTAAGCTGAAGAAAAGCTGGGGCCGGGGCTATATCCGATGGACGCACTGAATTATCCTTACATCCGGGTGCGGGACGCCAACTGGCTCAAGCAGACCTTGTTGTTGTTTCCCCACGTGGCGCGCATGAGGCCGCGCTGGGCCCCACCCGACGATCCCGAGATCGAGACGTTTCGGTGGGCGGCGAAAGATCAAAATCCGCTACTACGGTCCGTCAACCTCCACAGTCAGGCCGTCCGCAACGCCCAGCGCCGGCTGATGCTAAAGATCGCCGAATGTCTGGAGACGGACGAAGCGGCTTTCCGTGCGAGATTCGCAAAGGAAGCATTCGAGGGGCATTACAACGCTAGCGCCGATGACCTTTGGGGACAACGGCTGAACCCTTCAGCCGGATTCCAGATTCATGCGGACAAGATCTTCTATCACTTTAGCGAATTCTTGGAATTCAAAGACCTCTGCTGGGCACCCGAACGGCCACACGGCGAGCACTATTTGGAGGTCCATCCGAGGCTGGGCGCGGCGATCATGACGACCCTGGCGTTCGCTGCTGCGCGCGATGAGGGCTTACGGGTCGTCACCGAGTTTCCGGACCTGCACGGACAGATGATCGCTGCCGGCGATGATAACCTGCTCCATCGCCTCAGCGAGGGCGACACACCCAAGCCAGAGCCCATCAATGGTCACCGGATCGCCGAGATCATCGTCTATCAGCGCTGTGATGTCGGCCATCTCAGCGCTGAGGACATGGTGGCGCTTACCGAAGAACGTGCCGCGTTCGCGAGATTCCGCCAAGCGCTTGAGGAGGAAGCCAAGGCCCTGCCGCCGGAGATCGGCAATCCCAAGATTCTGCAGCAGTATCTCGATGACACGGTCAACGATATCCTAGCCCGCTGGCAGAAGGATCGAGCGGGCTTTACACCTCTGGCCAAGGCGGTGTTCGGCGACGAGGCGATCAACGAGCCAAGATCGCTTCTGCAGAAAATCGCCGAGAAAGCGCTGACAAGCGAAGTGGGTGGCTCTGCCGCAACCGGAACGTTAATGGGAGGGCTTACCAATCACACCTTGGCCGGGGCGGCGGCGGGCTGCGCAATAGGCCTAGCTGTTCACACCCTTAAGTCCTGGCGCCAAGTGGCAAAGCGTGAAGCCGAAAGCCCTTGGAAGTATCTGACCACCTTGGAGAAAGGTGGCGTGGGCTTCAGGATGGTGGCTTAAATTTTTTAGCACGCGAGGAATGGCCCTCACCTAAGCGACCTTCTGGCTGCGATTCAGCTCCACAACACACGGAGTATGTCGACGGGCTGAACCCACACGTCGAAGCTTTGCCTATTCTCCGATCGAGGATGGCTGCCGAGTTGGTCGCGCCGAAGGTCTGCAAAGAGTCGTGAACCGAAGCTGCCTCCGCCGCCTGTTTCTGATGGTCAGATCGGTGTCGCAAGCGAGTGTCTGTCTCGGTCAACACCCGCCCTTGTGGCGGGGAATGCACCGCCACCGACACCCCGCCAGAAAGCGGACGGATCTTATGTCGGCCAAGGGTTGGGTGCGGTCACCGAAACCCTCTCTCTAAGAGAGAGGGCGCGCCGCATCTGATGTCCGCTCGGGGTCATGAACCGACGTTGACCCAACCGCTTGTCTCGGACGGTTAGATCGCTGTCGCGAGCAAGCGTCTGTTTCGGTCAACACCCGCCCTTGCGGCGGGAATGACGGGTTTTCGGAAACTCTACGAAAGCCCCCTCACCCGTCGTTCGCGTGCTTGATCAGGTTGTCGCGCACCTTCGTCACGGTCTTCTGCACCTGGGCGAACTCCTCCGGCGCCAGGCCCGTGGCCTTGACCAGGGTCTTCTGGCCGCCCTTTTCGCGCAGGGCGCGGCCCGCTTCCGTCAGGCTGACGATCACCTGGCGCTCGTCGGCGGGATCGCGGCGGCGGGTCAGATAGCCCAGGCTCTCCAGCTTCTTGAGGATCGGGGTCAGGGTGTTGGACTCCAGGAACAGCTTGTCGCCCAGGCTCTTGACGCTCTGGCCGTCCTCCTCCCACAGCGCCACGATGATGATCCACTGGGTGTAGGTCACGCCCAGTTCGTCGAGGATCGGCTTGTAGGCCCGGCCATAGGCCAGGTTGGCCGAATAGACCGCGAAGCACAGGAAATCGGCGAGGCGCGGGGCCTTCTTCTCGGCGGCGGGAGGCGTATCGGGCGTCGTCATGGCGGCCTTCTGGAAGCGGAAGCGGGTCGGACGCCACGAATATAAATCGGATCCGATTAAATCGGAAGGTTGACACGCGCTCGAACTTCGATTTATGAGATCGGTACCGATTACATCGGATCCGATTGAAAAGGAGAAACGCCATGACCACCCCGATCGACGCCGTCCTCTACACCGGCGCCACCCACGTCACCGGCGGCCGCGACGGCGCGGCCCGCAGCACCGACGGCAAGCTCGACGTGCGCCTGTCGCGCCCTGGAAGCGCCGGTCCCGGGACCAATCCCGAGCAGCTGTTCGCCGCCGGCTGGTCGGCCTGCTTCATCGGCGCGCTGGGCCTGGCCGCCCACGCCCAGGGCGTCGCCCTGCCCGCCGACGTGGCGATCGACGCCGAGGTCGACCTGGCCAAGGCCGGCGAAGGCTTCGTGCTGCGCGCCCGCCTCAATGTCAGCCTGCCGGGTCTGGCGCCGGAGACGGCCCGCGCCCTGGTCGAGGCCGCCCACCAGACCTGCCCCTACTCCAAGGCCACCCGCGGCAACATCGACGTCGAGCTGAACCTGATCTGACCCGGCCCGGCGGGCCGATCTCCCTCCCCCGTCCCATCGGCCCGCCTCGCCGCTTCCAGCCGGTCCAAATCGCGATCGCCGCCGCCAATCCCCGTCCGCCCGTCCGCGCCACTCTCACCGCCCAACCGGAGAGCCACCCCATGACCGCGTCGCCCGCCTCGCCCGCCATCGATCTTCGCCGTCGCCGCCTGTTCCAGGCCGCCGCCGTCCTGGGCGGAGCCGCCGCCCTCACCGCCCTGGCCGCCTCTTCCGCCCGCGCCGCGACCGCCGCCCAGCCGGGCTGGACCCTGCGCCAGGTCGAGGCCGGCGACCTCGTGGTCGGCTACGCCGAGCAGGGCCCCGCCGACGGCGCCCCGGTGATCCTGCTGCATGGCTGGCCCTACGACATCCACGCCTTCGCCGAAGTGGCCCCGATCCTGGCGGCGGCCGGCAAGCGGGTGATCGTCCCGCACCTGCGCGGCTACGGCTCCACCCGCTTCCGCTCCGACGCGACGCCCCGCAACGGCCAGCAGGCCGCCCTCGCGGCCGATGTCGTCGCCCTGATGGATGCGTTGAACATCCCCAAGGCCGTGATCGCCGGCTTCGACTGGGGCGCGCGCACCGCCGACATCGTCGCGGCCCTGTGGCCAGAGCGCTGCCAGGCCCTGGTCAGCGTCAGCGGCTACCTGATCGGCAGCCAGCAGGCCAACGCCGCCCCGCTGCCGCCGCAGGCCGAGCTCTCCTGGTGGTACCAGTTCTATTTCGCCACCGAGCGCGGCGCGAAGGGCTACGCCCAGAACACCGACGCCTTCGCCCGGCTGATCTGGCAGACCGCCTCGCCCAGGTGGGCCTTCGACGACGCCATCTTCGCCCGCTCGGCCGCCTCGCTGGCCAATCCCGACCACGTCGCCATCACCATCCACAACTACCGCTGGCGGCTGGGTTTGGCGGAGGGCGAGGCCCGCTTCGACGCCATGGAGGCGAAACTCGCCCAGGCGCCCGTCATCACGGTCCCGACCATCACGATGGAGGGCGACGCCAACGCCGCGCCCCACCCCGCCCCCGCCGCCTACGCCGGCAAGTTCAAGGGCCGCTACGAGCACCGCCTGATCGGCGGCGGCGTCGGCCACAACCTGCCGCAGGAAGCGCCCCAGGCCTTCGCCAAGGCCGTCCTCGACGTCGCCCGCTGGGCCTGACGCTTACCGGAGAAGGAGCCATCGCCATGGCCGATCCGAACCCGCTGTCGCGCCGCGCCTGGCTGAAGGCCGCGGGCCTTGGCGCCCTGTCGCTGGGCGGGGTGCTGGCCCTGCCGCCGGCCCGCCAGGCCCTGGCCCGGGCGCTGGAGCCCTCGCCGGCGCTGAACGCCCTGCGCCTGTCGGGACCCTGGCTGAACAGCCCGCCGCTCGACGCCGCCGCCCTGAACGGCAAGGTCGTCGTGGTCTGCTTCTGGACCTATTCCTGCATCAACAGCCTGCGGGCCCTGCCTTACCTGCGCGCCTGGCGGGCCCGCTATGGCGAGCGCCTGGCGATCGTCGGCGTCCACACCCCCGAGTTCGTCTTCGAGGCCGAGACCGCCAATGTGCGCCAGGCGCTCACTGATCTGGGCGTCGACTTCCCGGTGGTGCTCGACAGCGAGCGGCGGATCTGGAGCGCCTTTGGCAACAACGCCTGGCCGTCGTTCCACTTCATCGGCGCCGACGGCCGCGCGCGCGGCCATGTCGACGGCGAAGGCGGCTACGACGCCTGCGACCGCCGGATCCAGGAGTTGCTGGCGCAGATCCCCGGCCCGGCCGTGCCCACGGGTCCAACCGCCACCGTCGGACGCGGCCCGGAGGCGGCCGCCGACTGGAACGACCTCGGCTCGGGCGAAAGCTATGTCGGCTATGGCCAGGCGCAGGCCTGCGTCTCGCCGGGCGGCCTGCGGCCCGCCCGCAGCCACCTCTACCGCGCCCCCGACCGCCTGCCGCTGAACGGCTGGGGCCTGACCGGCGCGTGGACGGCGGGCCGCGAGTTCGCCACGTCGGACGCCCCCGCAGCCGGCCTCGTCCACCGCTTCCACGCCCGCGACCTGCACATGGTGCTGGCCCCGTC